>CAZIPP010000071.1:2132-7542 GCA_964541215.1 uncultured Oscillospiraceae bacterium | reverse complement strand
GCTTCCTCCATATGGGCGGCAATGGCTGCTTCATCACCCAGAGAGTCTGCCATCCAGCTCCGGCTGGGTCCATAGCCGTTGTAGCCGTAAGTGTAGTTCAGCAGGGCGATCCTAATGCCGTTTTTCTCAACGTATGACACGGGAGAAACTTCGGCGTCACGGATACCGACAAGGGAAATGTCCGGATAGTTGGTGCGGAAAAAGTCCACACTGTTTAGTATGCCGGTATCGCCCTTGTCGCATACGTGGTTGGTCGCCATGGTCACGATATCAAAACCGGCGTCTGCCAATGCGTCGCCTATGGCGGTGGGACTGCCGAACTCGGGGTAGGTGCTGTATAGCGATGGGTCATAAACCAGAGGACACTCCTGATTTACCGCCGCCAGATCGACAGCGGATATTATATGGTCGATGTCCTCATAGAACTCCCTGTAATCATAGCTGCTGTCGCTCTTTTTGCCGGAGTCCAGAACTGTATTGTGGAGGATGTTGTCTCCCACAGCAAGAAAGGTCACTTTCTTCTGAAGTTCAGGCGCCGGTTCGGGCTCGGCAGCCGGTTGGGGAACAACAGACGGCGTTATAAGGGTCACAGTCGCCTCAGGTAACGGTTCTGAAGGTGACGGTTCGGGTGTGGCTGCTGGCAGCGGTTCGGCAGAAGATACCGCCGCCGTTGGAGCGGGTGAGCTTTCCGAGGCAATGGGCTGACTGTCTTTGCAGCCGGAGAGCGCTGCCAGCAGGCAGATGAGTAATATAAGCAGTTTTTTCATAGTCGGTTTTCCATGTATGCGTCTGCCCAAAGCCTTTTGGCTTTGGGCAGCTTGTTTTATTCAAACACCATGTCCAGTGTGCTCTGATAAAAATACCTGATGATATCCTTGCGGGTGACGATGCCGATAAAAGAACCAAGATCGTCTACCACAGGGATGAAGTTCTGGTTCATGGCACGGTTAAGAAGCTCCTCCATGCCGGTGGAGATATCCACGGGAGGGTTATGCTCGGGACGGAGAATGTCTTTCACATAAAGGTCTTCCAATTCGAGCATGGAGACCTTTTTGATCCCCTCTGACCGCACAACATGCCACAGAAAGTCGCCTTCACTTACTGTTCCGACGTATTTATTGTCGCGGGTGATGACGGGGATGGCAGTGTATCCATGGTGCTTCAGCTTTTCTAGCCCCTGACGAAGAGTAAAATCATCGTACAGGCAAGCTACGTTTTGCTTGGGGGTAAGGAAAAAAGCTACGTTTTTCAATGGACTTCCTTTCGATGTCAGACTCTGATCTTTTCGATGAGCGCTTCCATATCTTTGGCGACTCCGGAAAGCGAGCCTTCTTCAAAGGGGGAGCTTAGACCGGCATCTTTCAGCAGGTCGGTAAACACCTTTTCGCCGCCGGTGGACAGGAAACGGAAATAGCGGGCAAAGGCGTCGTCATAGTCCTTCTGGGAAAGCAGCAGGAACTGCAGAGCGGTGACCTGAGCCAGACAATAATCTATATAATAGAAGGGGGTTTCATAAATGTGCATCTGATACTGCCAGCGGGTGCCTTCTTCAAGATAAGGGATGCCCTCGGCAGACAGATGGGGGCGGTATTTCTTTTCAAGCTCCAGCCATGCAGCCTTACGTTGGGCGGGAGTCATATCCGGATCTTCATAAACGATGTGCTGGAATTCATCCACAATGACGCCGTAAGGGATGAACGACAGGTTATCCATAGCGTGCATATAGCGATATTTGGCAGCGTCTTCGCCGAAGAATTTGTCCATATACTTCCATGCGAAGCATTCCATGGACATGGAATGCACCTCGGCAGTCTCCATGGGACCTACGTTCAGCTCGGTATAGAAACGGTTGCCGCTGTTCATATAGTCAGCAAAGGCGTGACCCGCTTCGTGGGTAACAACGTCTACGTCGCCGGCGGTGCCGTTGAAGTTGGCGAGGATGAAGGGCTGACGGTATTTCTGGAAAGAGGTGCAGTAGCCGCCGCCCCACTTGTTTTTGCGGGATTCCACATCGAAGGCTTCGTTTTCCAGCATCATTGTGAAGAAAGCGTCGGTCTCGGGGCTCATTTCGTGGTACATTTCCCCGGCTGCGGCAAATATCTCGTCCTTGGAGCCGGGCTTGGGGTCGCCACCCTTGCAGATAACGCCGTCATCATAAAGCATAAGCCTGTCTATACCAAGGTTTTTGCCGTTTTCGGTTTTCAGCCGTGAAGCCACGGGAACGATGTCGTTGAGGACGTTTTCGCGGAATTTCTTTACCATCTGTTCGTCATAGCACAGACGCCCCATGCGGTAATAGCCCAGTTCCACATAATTTTTGTAGCCCATTTTTTTAGCCATGCGGTCACGGACATGGACAAGCCGGTCATAAATATCGTCAAGCTGTTCGCTGTGCTCGGCAAGACCGCGGCCAAGAACCTCATAGCACTCCTTGCGCACTTCGCGGTCATCGTCCTTGGCGTATTTCATCAGCATGGCGCGGGGCAGCTTTTCGCCGCGGAATTCGAACTCCATGGAGGCCATCAGCTGGGAGTATTCCATGGTCAGCTTGTTTTCTTCCACCATATCCTCAACTATTTCGGGGGAGATGGCCTTTGCCTGAACCTCATAGCTTTTGAAGATAACGGGGGAAAGCTCCTTTTCCAGTTCGGCACGGAAAGGGCTTTCCAGCATGGCGTTGATATAGTTGAGGTTAAGACTTTCAACGGAAGGGGTTATCTCGTCGTAATGCTCCATCTGGGCAACATAGAATTCGTCGGCAGTGTTGATGGTATAGCGCATATGGGCAAGAGAAGCGGAGGTATAAAACTCGGTAAAAAGCTCATTGTATTTTTCTCTGGCAGCCAGTACCTGAGAAATATCTGTGGCTTCCTTTACCTGAGTGATTATCTCATTGAGACCGTCTGTCATGGTCTCAAGAGTTATCTGCTGATAAGGTATCTCAGAAACTTTCATAATAAAAACTCCAAGTAATAAAAGCTGTCATTTTGAACAATGATACTGCGGTTTGTCAAAAAAGCTCCCTCTGATGAGGGAGCTGTCGCGAAAGGTCAGCTTTGCTGACCTTGGCGACTGAGGGAGAGAAAAGAAAAACAAAACTCAACTGGTATTCAGAAGTTTTGCGCTGTTCTCTCCCCCAGTCAGCTTCGCTGCCAGCCCCCTCGTCAGAGGGGGCCAAGGCTCTGGGGTCGCAAAGCCTCACTCGGAATGACAGCTTTAATGTTCTTTACTTTACAACGATATCGCCGGTGTAAACGCCGGGAGCAGAAACAACAGCGCCGTTTACGGTAATGGTGCCGTTGACGGTGGAGCCGTCTTCGATGGTCAGCTCGGTAAGATAGCTTTCGCCGGTGACGTTCCATACGGAACCGGACTTCAGAGCCAGCTTAACGGGGTTGTTGACGGCTTTGCGGACTGTGTTCTTTACACGACCGCCATATTTATAAGCCATGGGATCGTATACAACGTAATCGGCCAGGCAGGTGCTTTCATCGTTGTTGTCCTGCTTGAACTCATAGCCGCCGGGAGCTACAGAGCCGTCGGCCTTCAGGTGGTTGGCAACGGAGGAGGAAACAACACCGGTAAGCTCGGAACCGACAAGAACAACGGACAGACCGTGGACGTTGCCGTATACGGAGTTGTAAACATCACCCTTGACCTTGACGTTCTTGAGGGTGGCAACGGAATCGGGCAGAGCGGAAGCTGCGGGAGCAACGGCATCCCAGTTGTCTTCCTGCATGGGAACGACATACTTTCTGGTGATGATGCCGCCGGCATCGTCGGATTCCAGCTGCTGGATGAGAACGCCGTTTTCGCCCAGCTCGATCTCAGCGCCGTCAACATCGATGTTGAGGTAAGCGCCGGACTTGATCTGGAAAGCGCAGTCCTTGATCTTGTAGCTGCCGCCGTTGACGTTCAGCTGACCGCCTCTGGTCTGGTGCCACATGAAGCCGTGACGCTCGGAAACTGCGGTGACGTTGTTGAAGGTCATGGGCTTGGTGCCGGGAGAGATGAACAGGTAGTCGGGAGCGTAGAACTGGCAGTCGTCGAAGGTGTCTACAACGCCGCCGTCGCCGTAGCTTATGTAGCCGCTGCCTGCCATGGTGAAGCCGTACTTGACGCCGGCAACTTCCTTAACGGCGGTGTATTCCTTGCCTTCCTGAGCGACTTCCAGGTCGCCGATGCCGGCAAGGACGTTCTTGCAGTACAGAGAAGTGGGTTCCTGACCGCTGTCGGTGGACAGAGCGCCCCAGTTGTCGCCAATAACGATACTGTCGGTATAGGTGACCTGAGCCTGATCCAGAACGTTTGTGGCACGGCAGTTGCCGATAAGACCCAGAGCAAAGGGAACCTGCTTCATCATGGGAACGGTGTATCCGCGGAAATCTTCTTCAAGGTTGTCGGCGTCTTTTGCAACGACAACGGTATCCTTGATGTCAACGATGGACTGACCGCCGCACCAGATGGCGGAACGGATGGCGCCGTTTACATTGATCTTGCAGTTTTCGATCTTGACCTTGGAATCGCCGTGGGTCATGATGCCGGCGCCGTAACCCTGGAAGTCGTTGCCGCCGTTGCCCACCAGATCGAGCTGTGCGTTTTCAATGGCGTATTCGCCGCCCATTACCATGAAGCCGTTGAAGTTGTGGTTGTTGGCCTTGATAACCACGTCTTTTGCGGCCTTGCCGTCTACGCTGCCGGAAAGAACAGCATCGGAAACGGACTTGTCGGCAACTATTTCGCCGTCCTTAACAAAGACAGCGGTGCGGTAATGGTGAGTATGGGAACCGCCGGGACCGCCGGTGGTCTTGAGATGTTCGTCGGTAAGGACGAGCTTTACGTTTTTGTAGGTGCCGGGTTTCAGGTTGGTGGGAACGTTGTCTACCAGCATGGTCACGTCTTTGCCTGCGGGAGCGGTAACCACTTCGCCTTCGGCAATAACAAATTCAGCCAGCTCGGCAGATTCGCTGATGACCTTCAGACGGGGGAATTCCTGACCAACATCGCCCAGAGAAAGAACGTTCATCATCAGCTTTGCGGCGGTATCGCGGGTAAGACAGGCGCTTTCGTCGCCGCAGCCTTCCAGCAGACCCTCTGCGGGCAGCTTGAAGTGACCGCCAAGGAAACCAAGGGATTCGGAAGCAATGGCGGGAGCGTCGTTGGGATGACCGGTACCGGCTTTTTTGTACTTGCCGAGGACTTCGGCCTTGGCAAACAGGTCGCCGCATTCGGAAGCGGTCAGCTCTTTGCCGGGCTTGAAATAATACTTATCGCCATCCTGTACAGCTTCGAAGATGCCCAGCTTGTAAAGCAGAGCTGCTTCTTCCTTGTTGGAAACGCTGTCGAAATCTTCAAGCTCATAGGCGTTGGTGGGAGCGGAAGGACCGAATCCGGGAGGACCTCCGGGTCC
>CAZIPP010000071.1:0-2032 GCA_964541215.1 uncultured Oscillospiraceae bacterium | reverse complement strand
ACCGCCGGGCATACCGCCGGGAGCGCCGCCGGGCATTCCTTCCATGGGAGGCATTCCGCCGAAGTTGTTATCCATAATAGTTATCTCCTTTTCAATAATCAGATGGGAATATTATATCATATAGTTGTCCAAGAGTACACCAAGAATTTTCCATACAAACAAAAACAAAATGAGACTTTGTTCTTGAAGCAGGATGTGATACAATATACTTTGAAATTACAGAAACAGAATTCAGGGAGTCTCGGAACATACATTGAAACATAACAAGGGTTTACTGTTAACAGATGTCTTGAAAGGCATCATCATCGGCGGCGGCGCTATACTTCCGGGTGTAAGCGGCGGTGTTCTTTGTGTGCTTTTCGGCATATATAGACCGATAATGGAGCTGCTTGCCCATCCTGTGAAGGCACTGAAAAAGAATTACAGGCTGTTTGTGCCGGTTATTCTGGGGTGGGCGGCAGGATTTTTCCTGTTTGCCAAAGTGCTGGATATTATATTCAGCCGATGCGAGCTGTATGCCACCTGCCTTTTTATAGGTCTTATCGGCGGAACCGTGCCGGGGCTGTACCGTCAGGCAGGCAAGGAAGGCAGAAGCAGGAGCGATATTGCGGTAATGGTCGGCGCGTTTACAGTGCTGCTGGCGGTGCTGCTGGCAGTACGTTTTGGAGGGATGAAGGGGCAGATCGTCCCCAATACATTCTGGTATTTTGTTTCCGGCGTTCTGTGGGGGCTGAGCATCGTAGTTCCCGGTATGTCGTCTTCGTCCATTTTGCTGTCTTTGGGGCTGTATCAGCCGTTGACCGCAGGTATCTCCGCCTTTGATATTGCGGTGCTTATCCCCTGGGGCATTGGTATGGTATTGACCGCGCTGGCGCTGGGAAGACTGATAAACCATCTGTTTTTGACAAAGTATTCCATGGCAAGCCATGCTGTGGCAGGTATAGTTCTGGCATCCACTCTGGCAATAATCCCGCTGGAATACAGCGGCATACCGCAGATCATCGTATGCGTGCTTTGCTGTGCGGCAGGAGCGGTATGCGCGTACTTGATGGATAAGTTTGAAATAACCGGATCCGATGAATGAGGGAACATATGGAACAGAAAACCTATTCGCTTATGCAGCAGCAGTATGAAACCCAGCGCAAGCAGCTGCTGTGGACGAGGCTGATAGCCTTATTCTGCCTGATGCTGGTGCTGGTGGTGGCAGGTGCGGGGCTGTACCTGAAAGCCAGACTGGACACCGCCTTTGATGAGTATGACCGCCTTGCGGCTCAGGTAGAAAGCATCCTTACCACTTTGGATGCCAGCGCATCCGAGCTTGAGGATTTCTCCGGGCAGCTCAGTGAACTGGATATGATTACCATGACGGAGAATCTTTCCGAACTGTCACGGCAGCTGAATGAAATACAGTGGCAGCAGATATCCGATGACCTCAGCGAGGTTTCGGGAAAGCTGTCTGACATTCAGTGGCAGAGTCTGGCAGAAAACATTGATAAAACTGCCGTTACTGCTCAGGAAAGTCTGGAAAAGGCTATGAAGGCTATAGACGATCTGGATATTGAAGGACTCAACGAAGCCATTGAAGAGCTCCATACTGTTGTGGAGCCGCTGGCTAATATAGTTAAAAAAATAAGCTGATCGAGGGAGAGATGATTTTATGACAAGAAGGCTGATAGCGGCACTTTTGGTATTTTGCCTGATGGTACCGGTTATTCCCGTTGCGGACGCGGCACTTATTTCCGCTGAAGATTATGACGCGGTGGAATACTGGGACGGAAGCGTGGATACCGAATGGTACAACTCAAGCCTTAAAAACATTACGCTGTATACCGGCGCTCAGCTGGCGGGACTGGCAAGCATCGTCCGAAGCGGTAAAGATACCTTTGAAGGCAAGACCATCCGCCTTGGCGCGGATATCGTGCTCAATGACTTCGTGCTGGACAGCAACGGAGAGCTTATCACCGAGAATCTGAACACATGGCAGCCCATCGGCTGCTACAGAAACGGATGGCAGCCCTTTTCCGGCACCTTC
>CAZIPP010000070.1:0-7589 GCA_964541215.1 uncultured Oscillospiraceae bacterium | reverse complement strand
AAAAAGAAATGACCCTCGTTCGGTTTACACCACCGTCGAGGGTCATTTCTCTAAACTTTTAGGTTCTATCATTGGTTAACCTCGCTTTCTGCTAAGTAAGCGGCTTTGCATTTTGTAACATGCTTCCGTGGCATGTCGGCTAAATTCAGTTCAAACTTCATTAATCCCTGATGATCTATCTTAAACGGAAGATTTTGAAAGCCGCCGGGTTCAAGTCGGCCGAAACTATTTCTTCGACCTGAGCTTACCTGTACATTGGACTCACCCTTTCTTGTTCTGACTATAATTTACCACAAGTTTGACTGTTTGACAATAGTGATTATTGTATAAAATATATAATGAAAAACTGTATATACCATAGAAAGTTAGTTAAAATAACAACAAAGCATTGACTGCGCATAGTACCTTTTGATATAATGATTGTGTTGGGCAAAACGAACCTCAGCCGCATAGGATGTGCGGCTGAGGTTTTTGTTATATATACATCAGCTTTTTTGCCTCAAATCGCAGCTCATCCCTGAAATCGGGATGGGCAATATTTATAAGCTGCTGCGCCCGTTCCTTAACGGTTCTGCCGCGCATATAGGCAACGCCGAACTCGGTGATGATTATATCAGCCACGTTTCGGGAAATGGTCACCACAGAACCGGGAGTGAGGATAGGCTTTATCTTGGATACGGTGCCTTTTTTTGCAGTGGAGGCAATGGCTATTATGCCGCGTCCGCCCTTGGAGTGCTGGGCGCCGAAAGCAAAATCAAAAGCTCCGCCAGTACCGGAATACTGCCTGGGTCCTATGGTCTCAGAGCATATCTGACCTGTCAGGTCTATCTCCATGGCGGTATTGATGGACACCATGTTGTCTATCTGAGCGATAACAAAGGGATCGTTGGTGTAGCTCGCCTGAGCAAAGCGGACGTTGGGGTCTTCGGACAGTATCTTATACAGCTTTTCATCTCCCAGTACAAAGTTTCCCACATGCTGACCACGGTCAATGGTCTTGCGCTGACCGTTGATGACGCCTGCCTTTATCAGATCGCCCATTACGGGGGTAAAAAGCTCGGTGTGCAGACCGAGATCCCTTTTGTCGAAAAAGGAATTGCCCACGGCATCCGGCATGGCGCCCAGCCCAAGCTGGATACAGTCGCCGTCGTGTACGAAGTCGGCGGCGTAAGCGCCTATGGCAAGGTCGGTCTCGGAAGGG
This sequence comes from uncultured Oscillospiraceae bacterium, assembly GCA_964541215.1. Lineage (GTDB taxonomy): Bacteria > Bacillota > Clostridia > Oscillospirales > Oscillospiraceae > SIG469. The sequence goes on along the minus strand of CAZIPP010000070.1, from coordinate 6,388 downwards.
ATGCTTCTTACGTTGTAAGTGGTTGCGGGATAGTCCACCTCAACTATCATGTCCACCCGGTCAATGGGGATGGTAAGGCAGCCGTTGAAGCGGGGGAGATTGGGGTTTACCTCAAGGATAACTGTTTTGGCGTTTTCGTAGGCGCACTGCTCCCACATGCCGCAGCCGGATACGGTAAAGTTCCCGTTTTCGTCCATGGCGGAGGACATGGCAATGAACTTATCTATCTTCCCGCGATACTCCACCCGACGCTGCATCATATCGTGGAGGTTGGAAGGCAGATGGGAAGCGATGCCCAGCGCCTGAGCCTCTCTCAAAGAGGCGTCATAAAGATGGCAGACCATGTTCAGCCTGCCCAGCAGCTCAGGCATTTTCATAAATGGATAAGTCAGTCCGCTGCCTTTTTTTCCCTTGATAAGTTCAATACGATCCAGATCGGGAGCGACCCTGTGGAAGTTTTCCAGAAAAGCGGTGGGTTCGCACATTTCACCGCCGGTGGATATGATGTCTCCGCTGTTTATGCTGGCTATCTCATCGTCGATTGAAGCAAGCTTTGCGCGGTATTTTTCGGTGTAGTTCATTTTATGGTTTCCTTTGCGTTAACTCATATGTCTTCGGCAAGCGCTGTCGGAGCGATACAGAGGATTGCCTCCGGCTGTCTTGCTGAACAGCTCGCTGTCGTAAGGGGAAGGTGGGTCACACATCGCAGGGACTACCCTCGGCGTTTTGCCCCGGCACAACGACCTTTATCCAAAAGTATATTACAAAATATCAATACAAACAAGGAAAAAATAGAAATAACCCGGCAGCCATGATGGATGGCTGTCGGGTTGCCGGGATATCAGATCATTTGTCCTGCTTAACAGCAGAACACTTTTTGCAAGTGGGCAAAGGTCAATTACCCGTAGCAGTGCGGGATTTCAGTTGGGACAGGAGCGCAGTGGGCATGCAATGAAATTCACTCTCTGCTTCAACAACATCCAGGATGAAATCGTCACCAATATCACCTTCGGCTTCGTCAAGGAAACGTTTTATCATGTTGTCCGCGTTTTCCTGAGTACAGCGAAGCTTTATCGCTTTAGCCAGCATTCGGGTATCAGGCTCAAAGTTGTTGCCAATGAGTACCATTGTTTGAATGTGGTTGTCGCTCTGCCCGGGAGTCATGGTAAGCAGAATATTGCAGACGAGTTCATTAGGCTTTTTTTCTTTAGACATTTGTATCGCCTCGCTGCTTATCAGGTATAGAAGTAATTGGAGTAGAAGGGACCCACGGATTCAAGGAGGTTGCCGTCCGAGTCGTAGCACCATGCGGTCAGCTTTACTCTGTATACTTTATTGGTTTCAACATCGGTGTATGTGTCGCCGTATACGGCATAGTTTCCGGCTCGGTATGTTGTACCGGAATCCATAACGCCCCAACCATAGGATGTCATCATCATGAGCTTGACCTCGACCTCTGTATAGCCAATGCCGATGTTGGGATACGCGGCTGCTGTTCCCTCCCATACAATGTCGCCGTTGGAATCATAGTCAATATATTCAGTTGTGGTGCTGAAGTACGACCATTGAAGGGATCTGGGTTCGGCAGCAAATGCGGTCGCCATGGACGCCATGATGGCAACTATTGCCAAAAGGCACATAACCCTCTTTATGGTATTTCGCTTTATCATTGCTCAATAAGCACCAGACTTTCTGCTGTTTTTACCATTTCATCAAGAGAAATACTGCCGCAGATTTTATATGATGTATCTTCGGTGTTCCAGAGAAGTGTTCCAATGACTGTTTCGCCTATCTGCTTTTCAACGTAATATCCGGTGGAATGACCGATCTGTACATTCTTTGCGTTGCCTTCGATATCCTGCTGAAAGTCGCTTGAACCCTGATGCTGATATATTTCCAGAACTTCACCCAATGCATTACTATAGTGAATTTGTTTTGAGGTTGAACTGTTCAAGGTGTTGTCAAACGCATATCCGTTCGGCAAATACTCAGGTACCCAACAACTTTCCCAATCTTCGGGAAGCTCATAGCCTATCATAAAAAACTCTTCAATAACAACATTCTGGTGGTCATTTGCATCCATTACTGCAAATACACCAAAATGCTCAGTTATCCAATACCGCAGGTCATCCCAGAAGGACGCGGTTGCCACGGTGGACAACACAACTATAACAGCGGCGATCAGGCACACTCTTTTGATGATGGTTTTTGATTTTTTTTTCGGAAAGCCGGTGCTGTCTCCTTTCGTAATATTTTCAGTTTGTCTGGCTGCTTCAAAAATGGCAGCCATTTTCTGCTCGTGTTTCTGAGAAAAAACATGGGTCTTTTCCGCAGCAGTTATAAGTTCATCGTGCTTATTATTCATAGAAAAGACCCTCCTTAAAAAGTTGTTCTTTGATTTTAAGCCTTGCTCTGAATGCTGTTACTCTGACGTTCGATACTGAGATATTCAGCGTCTCTGCAATGGCTTTATCCGACACCCCCTGTTGTTTCATGGAAATAACATCCGCAGCGTTGCCTCCGATATCAGCAAGTATAAAAGCGACAGCGTTCTTCGTTGCTTCTGCTTCCAATTGCGCACTTGGTGAACAGAAACAGGGAAGCTCATTGACCGTGTCCAGACTTGTGGTCGGTTTTGAGCATCTGATCATGTCGATCGCAACGTTTCGTGCTGCACGGACAGCGTATGCCGCGGCAGCTTTGTTGCAGGAAAAGCTTAGCCTGTGACAGGAACGAAGCATTTTCTCGATCGCGCTTTGAACTGCGTCTTCCGCATCCTGAGTGTTGCTCAGGATGTCAAATGCGGCGCTGTACATTATTTGTCGATGTGTGTGGTAGAATGCTTCAATTTCGTTAACAGTCATAGTTCGGACATCCTTTTGGCTGATTCTGCAAAAAGCTGTTAAGAGAGCTCTCTGATAATATAAACGAACAACAGTGGGGTAAATTACAAAATTCGACAATTTTCGACAAAAAATTTTAATTTGAAAGAGCAGGCATGTCAAAAAACCGTTGGCGCGATATCGTGATCCTCAAAATAAAAATCACAGTATCATGTCTGACCGGTTGACAGCTCCTGCATCCTGCCGTTTTTCAGATAGAACAATGCATCGATCCTGCTGCGGTATAAAACGAGCCTTCCGAAACATGGCTCAACAGCCGCGCGGGACAAAAGATCCCAATTATGGATATAACCACCAGTTTGCCGGTGGTTATATTTCTTCATTCTCATCATCAAAAGAGTATTCGTTCAGTTCATCGAAATTAAGAAACTCGGCTAATGTCATGTTAAAAGCCAATGCGATCTTATGGAGCGTTTTAACGCGAGGGTTCTTTGTAAGACCGCGAACTATATTATCCAGAGTAGATTGCTTCACATCACTCATCGTTGCAAGCTTGTTGATCGCAATACCGCGATCTTTGCACAGCTTGCGGATCCTTTTTACATAAAGCTCAGAATACTCCATAAATACCGTCCCTATGTTATCGTTACCCGTTTGTGGGTTAATATGATAATAACAATGGGAAACGGACAGATTACCCGAATACGGGTTGGTTTTTAAAATAAATCTGAGCAGGCAGAACCTTACGAAGATTGAGAGACACGATGCCATATCGGGATCGGCTAAGGATCAAGCAGTTATTTTGAAAAGTGCTCGTTGTCAATGATGTATGTTTTCAGAAAGTATCCCTCAATTGCTTCGCGCATATGATACTCTCCTTATCTGTAAATTGAGAATACAATATCCAGTGACCTATATTAAGGGCACTGCTGCGTATGTGATCCCTTACGTAATTACATACCGGAAAGAAAAAGTGAGGGTGGTTTTAGTCCAACCTCACTCTATACAACATACTCAGATATCTTTCAATATGCCGAAGCACTCATTAAGCGTTTCGTATTTTTCCCAATGCACAGATTTGATCTGCTTATCGATAAAATCAAAAGCTTTATCAGGAGACTGAATCGCCCAAACCGTGCTCAAATTCGCCTTTAGCTGCAACCGATCCGTTGATATGTAGCGTTTAGCTTCAGGGCGAATTTCCGCTACAAATGCCGTACATTTGTCAACGATATTTTTATCATACAAATCTTCCGAGATTGCATCCAGCATCACAGTTTCCAATGCTCCCTGATGATCAACCGGAATAACCAACAGGAGTGTTTCGATCTGCTTCTCCATACCGAAGGAATCCAGATAATGATTTGTAACCCACTCTCTGTTTTTGGTTCCAGCAAAAAACGGAGAAAGCTGTTCGCCAATGTCTCTCTCAATTTCTTCAATATTACGGTCATCTCGATCTGTAATGAGAACAATCCGAGGAAACGGATCACCGTTACTTGCATTCAGGATGGGGCGCCGAATATACTGCGAGAAGAAAGGCTTAAAATTATCTTTCCCGCCAACAGCACCAATCATGAGCATCTCGTTGCCTTTTTTATACCAAGCAACACTTTCGTTTTTCTCCGTGGTTTTTATCTCCAACCCTTTCGGAGACCGTTTTTCATGTTCCCAATCGGCGGTTTTCATCAAATAGTAGCCGAGTAAAATCGCATCCGTTTTACCTTCGCATAAGATGAGTCGGTTCATAGGCGCACCTCAAATCCGAAGGCTTCACGGTCGGCAGCCACTTCGCGCCCGGACAGAACACGGGAATAGGTTTGACCATTTGCTCTCTTAATTGTAATGACGCTGATGTCATCCACCTCCGTCTGCTTCTGATAATCCTGAGTAGCCAACAATCCATCTACCGCCTCGATGCTGTGTGTCGTAATGAACGCCTGTACTTTAAACGCAGTACAAGCTTTTACGATAAAGCGGAAAATTTCATCATAATACTTTTTGTGAATGGCAGTTTCAACTTCATCAATAAAGAGAACCCCGTTGCTCGCCTGTGCAATCGCATTAGCCAGAACAAGTACTTTCTTGACGCCGTCACCGAAAGTGGATAGAGGCATCAGGCCAAGCGTCTGGTGCTTGATGTAGTCAACACTTCTGACTCCGACAGTACTCTTCAACACAAGAATATCTACAATTTCGGGATCAAACAGTTGCAGTGCTTTGATACAGATTTCCTTATATCCTTCGTTTCGGATAATCTGGCTGACGATGTTTCCTCGAAGATGATCACCCGGAGATACATAAGCCATTTTAATTGCAGGCTCTCTTCCGATTGTTGCACCGGTGCTTTTGGTGTAGGTGTTGATTTTGACAGGGGTCTCTCCATTTTTACTGCCGTTAGAATATGCAATCGTACCCTGGAACTGATCTGCTTCAGACTCGCCAACCATCTCAGAATTGCGGTAATGTACACCATTCAGTTCTCCCGCATCGATCAGGATGCGATTCTTCTCGCCACTGATGGAACAACTGATTTGTTTCTTATCAAGCTGAGCAGAAACACTCAATGACAACAATTCATCTGCATGCGGGAACAGGCACATGACATTTTCAAACAAGGCGATGCTGCTAACTGCAAATAAGCTTTCTCTCAGGCGGGCAACGCGAAACAGATTAGACAGCTGAGATGGATTTTTCAACAGCTGTAAAGCTTCCAAAACACTGGTCTTGCCGCTGTTGTTATCTCCAACAATCAGATTAACCTTATTCAGATGTTCGACAGACAGATTTTGAATACCACGAAATCCATCAATTTGAAATGACTTAATCATAGTCGCTCACTCCTTGTGGTTCCTCTAATCGAATAACCAATCTCTTATCCAAACCATACGCAATCTTTAACAACGTATCAATTGTTGGATGGCTTGCTCCATTTTCTATTTTACTTACATTTGCCTGCGTTAATCCAGCTTTTAAAGCAAGTTCTTTCTGAGTCATGTCGGAGTCGGTTCTCGCATTGATGATTTGAGCTCGGATCTCTTCAAAAACATCATATGCCATATGATTTTCTTCATTTGCAACGGGACTGATGTCAATATTCTTCAATGCCTGATCTAAATATTTTTGAAAGTCACTCATGGTACGTTACTCCTTGAGTAAAGTATACAGCAAACATTGCGCCTAGTCAACAGAAATATATCGACAAAAATATATATTATCCGATAGAGATATCTTTGTAAGTATATTTCGGCTGTCACACCTACATACTCTCTCTAATCTTCTGCGAAACAGAGGCATTGACTTATGTGTTGGTAAATGATCCTGCATGAAACTGTTACAAACGCTTATTCAGCTTCCCGATGGTTGGCGAAATATTTTTTCGATGAATAGCGGTAAGTTGATTATGTTGTTTGACGGTGCGATATCCATGGGAGAGAACTGCACATTGAACAGCAGACCGGCTCCCTGATCAAAACTGGGGCAATAATCATAATTCTGGTACGAACTCTGGTACGTAGAGTTCCGCGGAAACCAAGTGTTCCGCG
>CAZIPP010000069.1:0-7600 GCA_964541215.1 uncultured Oscillospiraceae bacterium | reverse complement strand
ATGTAAGTACCTGCCCACGTAAGCGTGGTTATATCAAATCGGAACCAATACAAAAAGGAGACGAAACACAAAATCAACTGCGGAATCCATATCTTTTTCGTCTTGATATATGATACGCAGCCATACATCAAAGCATATAACGGCAATCCGAGAACGAGATATGTTTCCCCGAAATTAAGGCGTATCAGCCCCTCACCGATTTCAAACAAATCTGCATTATTGGTTGATACAAAAATCCCCCAAACCATTATTACACTTAACAAAAAACAAAGCCTATATCTTCTAAAAAAACTCAAAAACCTATTTTTCATACGAACCCCCCGGACATTTTTTCTTCATCGAAAACATAAACACTGTGAGGAATTTTATTATGCAAAACTTCAGAACCGAATCCGTTATAAGAGTTCCCCTATATTCATTATAACACAAAACTTATATATACGCCATACCTTTTCCGTTTTTGTGCGTTTTCTGCCACAAAAAATATGCACCTCCAAAAGTCTTTGACCTTTGAGGTGCACATCATTTTTACAATATTACATTTTTCTTTCGGTTCACGGAATCAGGCCATCCTCAATCCAGCTTGCGGCCGTCGGTGGAGATGGTGACCACCTGCCAGGGGATGAATTTTCCCGAAGCCATGAGGGCGCGCTTGACGGCGTTTTCAATGCCGCCGCAGCAGGGAACCTCCATGCGCGTAACGGTAACGCTTTTGATGTCGTTTCCGGCGATTATCTGTGTCAGCTTCTCGGCATAGTCCACCGCGTCCAGCTTGGGGCAGCCGATAAGGGTAATGTGGCTGCGGATAAACTCATTGTGGAAGTTGCCGTAGGCATAGGCGGTGCAGTCGGCAGCGATAAGCAGATTTGCGCCGTTAAAATAGGGAGCATTAACAGGCACCAGCTTTATCTGAACAGGCCACTGACGAAGCTGACTTGACACAGGTTCGCTGCTTACATTGGCAGCGGGCTCACGCGGTATCGCTCTGGAGTTGGAGCCGGGACATCCGCAGGGCAGAGCTTCTTTCTTTGCCTTTGCCGCAAGTACGGCAGCTTCATCGTAAGCAGGGGCTTCACGCTCTTCAAAGGTGATGGCGTTGGTAGGACATGCAGGCAGACAGTCGCCAAGACCGTCGCAGTAATCCTCGCGTGTAAGCTTAGCCTTGCCGTTTATCATTTCAATGGCACCCTCATGGCAGGCAACAGCACATTTGCCGCAGCCGATGCACTTTTCTTCGTCAATTTTGATTATCTGTCTAATCATAGTTGTATTCAATCCTTTGGTTAAGTATCGTCAGTTGTATGTACAAGCTGATTATAATACTATTTATAAATCAAGTCAGTCATTTTTTCAACGGAAAGTGCAGCTATATCAGGAAATTCATACCCGTCAAAAACAGGGGCTGTAAAAAAACTCGCAGCGTCATTCTGAGAGCAGCTTGCTGCGCTCGTGAGAATCCGTTAATTCTGCTGATTGCAGAGCAATTCAAACGGATTGACAAGCCATCTTCAATGGCTCGCAATGACGGATCGGAGTTTTTTACAGCCCCCTTTACTATTCAATATCCAGCTCTATTGGAACATCAATTTCGTCAGAAACGTACTTGCCGTTCTTTTTCCGCTGGCGGACACATTCGGTCAGCAGATACTCTATCTGACCGTTAACAGACCGAAAATCGTCTTCAGCCCATGCGGCTATGTCATTATAAAGCTTGACAGACAGGCGAAGAGGCACCTGCTTTTTATTGTTGTCTGCCATATCAATACAGGCTGCCGGAGTTTACTACCGGCTGAGCATCGTGGTTTCCGCAAAGGACGACCAGCAGATTGGATACCATCGCGGCCTTGCGTTCATCGTCCAGAGCCACCATGCCGCCTTCCTCCAAACGCTCCAGAGCCATTTCTACCATGCCAACAGCGCCGTCTACTATCATCTTTCTTGCGTCGATGATGGCGGAAGCCTGCTGACGCTGGAGCATTACGGCGGCGATCTCGGAGGCGTAAGCCAGATAGGTGATGCGGGCTTCGATGATCTCCAATCCGGCTTCCTGTACCCTGGACTGGATCTCATCACGGATGCGTCCGGCAACGACCTCACTGGAGCCTCTCAGGCTGCCTTCGTCGGCAATTCCATCGCCGGTGGTGTCAACATTGGGAGCCACGTCATAGGGGTACACACGCACGATATTGCGAAGTGCGCTGTCACACTGGAGGGAAAGGTATTCCTTGTAGTTGTCCACATTAAATACCGCGGCAGCGGTATCTACCACACGCCACATGACCGCGATGCCTATTTCGACAGGGTTGCCAAGGCAGTCGTTTATCTTCTGGCGGTTGTTGTTCAGGGTCATTATCTTGAGAGATATCTTCTTGTTGACCACTTCGGTGCTTCCGGCAGATTCGGCGGCAGCAACAAGGATATTTTTGGTGTTTCCGCTGTTTACGTCACCGCTCTGGTTCAGCTTTGTCTTTGCAGCAGGGTTCACAGCGGTGCAGAAGGGGTTAACAAAGTAAAAACCTTCACCCTTGAGCGTGCCGATGTATTTGCCGAACAGGGTCAGCACCAGAGCTTCCTGAGGCTTGAGTATTTTCAGACCCGGCAGAAGTATCCAGCCCAAGCAGAGGTACACTATGCAGATAATTCCGGGGAGAAAATAGCCAAAGCTCATAAAGAATACGGCACCTAAAGCACATGCTATGTACAGCGCAATGGTCAACAGCAAAACCAGCATACCATGCTTTTTGCCGGTCAGGACTATTTCATTCATTTTTTCTTCTCCTTTTCCGTTTGATAATGGTGAGTGAATCTTGATGATATTAAAATGATATCACCATGAAAGCGTGTTGTCAATAGGTTTTATTATTTGACTTCCGGTTTTCTTTGTGCTATCTTATATCCAATCGAATAACAAAAGCGATGACGGGAACCAGTAAACGGTTTTGATTTTCAGAGAGAAGGCGGATGGTGCGAGCCTTTATGACAAACTGCCGAACCCATCCCCGAGCCGCGGATGAAACAAGTCCTGCCGGGAACTCCCGTTACAGAGTCAAGAGTGCGGAACGCTCCGAATTTAGGTGGTACCGCGGATCAAAAAGATTCGCCCTAAGCTGATAAGGCTTAGGGCTTTTTGTTTTGGAGGTAAAAATGAAACTGGAAAAACTTGTGGGCGAGCGATTTAAGGAACGTCCTTCCGACTGCGTGGTAGACAGCCATGCTCTGATGATACGCGGCGGCTATATGAAGCAGGTGTCCAACGGCATCTTCTCGTCCTATATGCCGCTCAAACGCATAACCCGAAAGATAGAGCAGATAATCCGTGAGGAAATGGACGCCATAGACGGTCAGGAGGTCCACTTCCCGGTGGTCATGCCTGCGTCACTCTGGCAGGAATCGGGAAGATACGAGAGCATCGGCAAGGAAATGGCACGGTTCAGCGATCGCAGCGGCAGTCCTCTTGTGCTGGGCATGACCCACGAAGAGGCGGCAGTCCATCTGGTAAGGGATTATGCCAACAGCTATTCACGCTATCCTTTTATGATATATCAGATACAGACCAAGTTCCGTGATGAAGCCCGTCCCAGAGCCGGTCTTATCCGTGTGCGTGAGTTCACCATGAAGGACGCCTATTCCTTCCATACCTCTCAGGAAGATCTGGAGCAGTATTACGACCGCTGCCACAAGGCATACGAGCGCATTTACAGCCGTGCCGGACTGCCAGAAGTTATTTCGGTGGCATCCGATTCCGGTATGATGGGCGGCAGCGTATCCCATGAATTCATGCTGCTTACTCCCATTGGTGAGGATTCGATCGCTATATGCCCCAGGTGCGGCTACCGCGCCAACATGGAGGCTGCGGAGTCCATCGTCAAAAATCAGCGTGACGAGATATCCGAGCAGCTGCAGTTAGTTTATACTCCTAATATCCATACCATTGAAGAAGTGTGCGCCTTCCTTGGCTCCGAAAGCTCACGTTCCTGCAAGGCTGTGGTTTATCAGCGTGACGAGGATAACAAATACATCGTCCTCTTTATCCGCGGCGACATGGAGGTCAATGAGACCAAGCTGACCAATTACCTTGGCTGCGAGATACATCCTGCCGTTATCACCGATGACTGCGGACTTAACGCAGGATACATCGGTCCCTATAACCTGAACGGCGATTTTATCGTACTTTACGATACCAGCCTTAAAGACGCCAATAACCTGTCCTGCGGCGGCAACGTTCAGGAGTATCATTACACAGGTCTTGATATGCAGCGCGACTTGGGAGAGGTGGAATATCACGATTTTGCCAAGATAGTGGAAGGCGGTATTTGCCCTGTCTGCGGTCAGCCTGAGATCACCATATCCCGAGGCATCGAGGTAGGCAACATTTTCCAGCTGGGTACAAAGTACACCGAAGCCATGGATATGACTTATCTCGACAGCGATGGCAATTCCCGGTATCCCATCATGGGCTGCTACGGTATCGGCGTTGGCAGACTGGCAGCCGCCGTCTGCGAAGCCCATCACGATGATTATGGTCCCATCTGGCCCATGTCCATTGCACCGTGGCAGGTGCATATCTGCGCAGTCCGTGCGTCCGATCCCGAGGTCAAGGCATATGCCGACGAGCTTTACGAAAAGCTCCAAAGCAGGGGAGTGGAGGTCATTTATGACGACCGCTCCGTAAGCGCTGGCTTCATGTTCTCCGACGCCGACCTGCTGGGCGTGCCTGTCAGAGTTGTGGTCAGCCCCAGAAACCTGAAGCAGGGCATCGTTGAGGTCACTTCCCGCGATAAGACCCTGTCCACTCAGCTTCCCGTCGAAGAAGCAGCAGACGGTCTTGTGAAGCTTGTGGAGGAAATGAAATAGCCGATCAGGGGATGCAGAAAACATCCCCTGATTTTTACTAACAATTATGTGTAAATATATTGACAGAAGCACATAATATATAGTATGTTTTATGTGCAAGGAGGCGAGCATAATGTATAGCAATGTTACTATAAGAATGGATCAGGATATAAAGGTTAAAATGGGAGAGATATGCAAAGCTCTTGGAATGACCACGTCCACAGCATTTAATTTGTTTGCTCATGCTTTTGTCAGAAATGGCGGTATGCCGTTTGACGTTTCATTAAAGGAACCTGTTTTGGTTTCCAAAGAAAAAGCATTGGAAGATACAGATATTCTGTTGTCGGAATTTGTGTCTGACTATAAAAGGATGGCAGAATGATTTGGACAACTTCTGAGAATGTAATAATCATTCATAGCAGAATAATTGAACGGACAGGAGGAATTGATGGCATCAGAGACAAAAATGCTCTCGATTCCGCTGTGGCGGCTCCGATGCAGACTTTTGATGGATTAGAATTGTTTGAGTCGGAAGTGGAGAAAATTGCAAGGCTTGGCTTTGGGCTGGCAGCAAACCATGCATTTTTAGATGGAAACAAAAGAATTGGTGCTATGATGATGCAGCTGCTTTTGAAATGGAATGGATATGATCTGGTGCTTGCAGAAGGAGAATTGGCAGATATGTTCATTTCCATTGCAGATGGAAAGTCGACGGAGAATGATCTTTTGAAATGGATAAAAAAACACTTGAAATAAAAAAATTCCGGTGATCAAGGATTATCACCGGAATTTTTTGACAAGCTGATCCAAAGGGGCTGTAAATAAACTCGCAGCGTCATTCTGAGAGCAGCTTGCTGCTCGTGAGAATCCGTTAATTCTGCTAATTGACAGAGAAATTCAAACGGATTGCCACGCCATCTTCGGTGGCTCGCAATGACGGGTCGGAGTTTTTTACAGCCCCTTTGGGCGTTTTAGGGAAAGAAAATTGGGGGGAAAGGGGAATCGAAACCCCTTTCCCTTAAAATGACTTTGTTGTGGAAGTTTGGCTTGACAAACTTCCTTTTCACGTTCAGCGACAGAAAAGTAACGCAACGCAGGCAGGGAGAATACGCCCACAGGATGGGGATCTCTCCGTTGACTTCGTCAACGTTCGAGATGACAGCTTTATTTACGCCTTTACCGCCCGGATATCCTTCCAAAGCTTTGAGCCTTTGAAAAAATAGACGGACATAACAATGGAGCTGAGTATCCACGACACGGGATAGCAAAGGAAAACGATGCGGATATCGTTGAAAAAGTGCAGCAGAGGAATCAGCCAGACGATTCGGAACAGGCAGATGCACAGAGCGGTTATGATAGTTACCTTTACCGTATCACCGCTGCCGCGAATGGCGCCGCCAAGGATATCGCAGAAGCCAAACACCCATGCAAAAGGTACCATATAATGCATCATCTGGATGGCGTAGGCCTGAGCGGAAGCATCGGAGGTGAACAGCCCAATAAGGCTTTTGCTGAAAATGAAAACCAGCACACCCATGCTGATGGACAGAACACAGGTGATGACAATACATACACCGATACCCTTTTTGACCCGGTACAGCTTGCCTGCGCCGATGTTCTGACCAACGTATGTGGAAATAGCCATGGTCAGCGCCATCATGGGCATGTAAACAAAACCGTCTATTCTGCTGTAAGCCGCGATGCCCGCCATGGCAATGGAACCAAAGCTGTTTATCTTGGCCTGAACAAGCAGGTTGGAGATGCTGAACATGGAGCCCTGAAGCCCGCAGGGAACAGAGACCCGGATAAGCTTCATGCACATCAGTTTGTCCGGCCGCATGGTGGAAAATCTCAGACGATAGCGTTCGTCCAGCTTCATAAGGCGTATAACGGTGAGCACGGCGGCGATAGCCTGAGCGATAACGGTAGCAAGCGCGGCGCCAACAACGCCCATATGGAACACCGCCACAAAAAGCAGGTCAAGTATCAGGTTTGATACACCGCTGATAACAAGGTATATCAGGGGACGGGTGGAGTCGCCTTCAGAGCGTATCATGCCCGCGCTGATGTTGTAGATTATAGTGATAACTGTGCCTGCCAGATATACGCGCAGATATTCGGTGGCTTCGGGAAGCACGTCATCGGGACAGTCCATCATCAAAAGCAAAGGTCTTGCGAACACGATGCCGACTATGGTGATAAACACCCCACAGATAACCCCAAGGATAAGGGCTGTATCGATCAGCTTTTTCAGGCTCCGGTGATCTTCAGAACCGTAATACATGGCATAAAGAACGCCTGCACCGGTGGCGATGCCCAGGAAAAAGCCTATTAGCAGATTTATAAGTGAACCGGTTGAACCAACAGCAGCCAGAGCAGTCTGACCGGCAAAGGAACCAACAACAGCGGTGTCGATGGAGTTATATAGCTGCTGGAACAGGTTGGAGATAAGTATGGGAATGGAAAAAGAGATTATACCCTTTGTGATGGAGCCGTTTGTCAGGCTGAGAGCAGACGAACGCATGGTCGGATCCTTTCTCATGTTTTTTATGGTGCTTGATAAGCAAGTAGATTCTACTTCCAAAGGCTTTCTTTTGCAATATGGCAAAAGGCTGAAAAAGGCAGTTTTGTGAACAGGTTTTTTGTGATGTTTCATTTTGACAGGGAGCATAAAAACGGGGCGATCATCAGATCGCCCCGTTGGAGACTGTCAAAAAACCTCGTAGAGTTCGCTGACAACGTCAGCGAAAAAAGTCCAATATGAAAT
>CAZIPP010000068.1:0-7635 GCA_964541215.1 uncultured Oscillospiraceae bacterium | reverse complement strand
GATGCGTTAGCATCCAATTTCACAATGACTGTCAGGGCATTATTTCACATCCGAAGGATATTTTACTTTCTCAAAGGAGAACACTCGTTGTTAGGACAAACCGTCGAAGTAACCGTTGATCGTCCTCTTGGAAGCTTCCATCCTGAGCATGCTGACATGTATTATCCTGTGAATTACGGATACATTCCCGGTACAATTGCTTCCGATGGTGAAGAACAGGACGCATATATTTTAGGCGTTGACGAACCGCTCACCGTCTTTACCGGGAAAGTTATAGCCATTGTTTACAGAGAAAATGATACAGAGCATAAACTGGTTGTTGCCCCGGAAGGTATGACTTTTTCGATAGATGAAATCAGAGCATTAACGTATTTTCAGGAGCAGTATTTTAAAGTAAGGATTATTATGTAAGATTAATTTCGAGCTTTCAAGATTAAGGAGCATTTATAATGAACAAATCATTTATTCCCAAACTCCAACTCATCTCATCCATGGTCATATTCGGAACCATAGGCATATTCGTCCGATACATACCCCTGTCTTCCGGCATTATCGCTTTTGTGCGCGGAGTTATCGGCGCGGCATTGTCGCTGGCGGTGGTGCTGATAAGGAAGGAAAAACTCCCCTCCGATGTTATTGTGCGTAAACTGCCGTTGCTGTTTTTTTCCGGTGCTGCAATGGGATTTAACTGGATACTTCTGTTTGAGGCCTATCGTTATACCACTGTTGCCACAGCTACTTTGTGCTATTATTTTGCGCCCATATTCGTAATTATTGCTTCTCCGATGGTTTTGAAAGAGCGTATAACTGCAAAAAAGGTGGTTTGTGTTCTTGTGGCTCTTTGCGGCATGGTGTTTGTTTCCGGTGTTGCAGAAAGCGGCATACCTTCAATAGATGAAGCTCTGGGGATAATTCTTGGCATCGGTGCAGCTTTGCTGTATTGCACAGTTGTCCTGATAAACAAAAAGCTTTCTGAGATTTCACCCAACCACAAAACGACCGTTCAGCTTGCGGTTTCGGCAGTTGTTGTTCTGCCATACATCATGCTTACTGAAGACGTTTCGAGCATTGAAATTACGCTGCCCGGTGTGCTGATGCTTATAACCGTGGGCGTTATACATACGGGATTTGCATATAATATGTATTTCGGTTCCATTCATAATCTGAAGACCCAGACTGTGGCCATTTTCAGTTACATAGACCCCGTGGTGGCAATAATTCTTTCAGCTGTTATTCTGAAAGAACAGCTGACACTGTTCAGTGTATTGGGTGCTATACTTATTCTTGGCAGCGCACTGGTAAGCGAACTTCCGGAGAAAGCAAAAACCTGAAGCACATGGCTTCAGGTTTTTGTTTTTGCTTACTTTTTATCACCAAGAGCAGTGGTAGCTCTGACAGTGACCATATGGTCGTAACATTCAAACATTTTGTCCACAGAAACTTTATCCATCTTGGGAGCCAGCAGACTTACAACGGGGACTATTACAAGACCTGCCACCATAGCCAGCACACCGGCATTGATGGGAGAAGCAAAGTAGGGGCTGATGAAGGTAACGCCGGTGAAGTTGCAGATCATGTCAGCGATCATTATCACAGTGCCGGAGATGAAGCTTGCCCAAACACTTGCTTTGGTGGTGCCTTTCCAGTACAGACCGTACAGGAAGGGAGCAAGGAAGGCTCCGGCCAGAGCACCCCAGGAGATACCCATGAGCTGAGCGATAAAGGTAACGGAGGACTTGGCTTGAACAATGGCGATAACAGAGGAAACAGCGATAAAGAAAACTATAAGTACACGGATCCAGTGCATCTGACCCTTTTCGGTCATTTTGCCCTTGCTGGCGGGAACAATAATGTCGAGGGTGAGGGTAGAGCTGGAGGTCAAAACCAGAGAAGACAGGGTGGACATGGAGGCAGAAAGCACCAGAATGACCACAATGCCGATAAGCGCATCGGGAAGATTCTCCAGCATTTTGGGAATGATGGAGTCGTAAATGGGAGTGCCCGATGCGGAGTATTCGATGACATCACCGTACAGACGACCGAATCCGCCAAGGAAGTAACATCCGCCGGCGACTATAAGAGCAAAGAAGGTGGAAATTATAGTACCCTTGCTGATGGCGTTTTCGCTCTTGATAGCGTAGAATTTTCCAACCATTTGGGGAAGTCCCCATGTTCCGAGGGAAGTAAGAAGAACAACGCCCAAAAGCCAGATGGGCTGGGGTCCGAGGAAGGATACAAAGGCACCGTTCAGCTCAGGATTGGTTTCAGCAGTGATGGTAGACATGGTTGCAAGAGCTTCGGACAGACCGCCGTTGCTGGCAAGAACTGCGGCGACAACAGCCACTATACCCACCAGCATTATAATGCCCTGAATAAAGTCGTTGATAGCAGTTGCCATATAACCGCCCAGCAGAACGTAAGCACCGGTAAGAACTGCCATGGCAATAACGCACCATGCGTAGTCAATGCCAAAAGCCATGCCGAACAGACGGGAAAGACCGTTGTAGAGGGAAGCGGTGTAGGGGATAAGGAAAATGAAAACGATGGCGGAAGCTGCTACACGGAGCTTTTCGGAAAGGAAGCGCTTGCCGAAGAAGTCAGGCATGGTGGAGCTGTCGATATGCTGTGTCATAAGTCTTGTGCGACGACCAAGGATGACCCATGCCAACAGCGAGCCGATGAAGGCGTTACCGAGACCTATCCACGTGGAGGACACTCCGTACTTCCAGCCGAACTGACCGGCATATCCGACAAATATAACGGCAGAAAAGTAGGAAGTACCGTAAGCGAAGGCAGTGAGCCATGGACCAACGGAACGACCGCCAAGAACAAAGCCGTTTACGTCAGCAGCGGATTTGCGGCAGTAGACACCTACGCCTATCATGACGGCGAAGAAAACCACCAGAAGAATAATTTTTAAGAACATAATCTTTCTCCCTTCAAAAAAATAAATCCCGCACAGAAGTGATCTGTGCGGGATAAAAACTACAAATCGAAACATTGCGTTCGCTGTGTCTTTGGGGCATCACTGATCACTCTTATTATTGCGATAATAATAAGAGTAATAATATTCGTATGCTTTTGACACATTACTACGCATATCTGTTCTCCTTACAAAGACTGACTTTAGTCTACCCTATAATTTGCCAAAAGTCAATCAAAATATGAAAATTATTCACCGGTAGATAGAATCTTATTTTTAATATAAATATGAGCTTTGTTTTCGATCTCGTCTCCAAGCGGGTTAAGGGACATACCGGGAAACCGTTCCCAAAGTGCGCTGCGAAGGATATGGTCGCAAAGCTCAGGGTTTTTGGGAAGCACAGGACCGTGAGCATAGGTGCCGTAAACATTGTTGTAACGGACACCCTCAGTACCGTCGGTGCCGTTGTTGCCATGACCTTTGAGTATTGTACCGAGAGGCTGGACACCTGAAGCGAGATAGGTACGTCCGCTGTGGTTCTCAAAGCCAACCACAGTGCTGCCGCCGGACTCTTCATTGCATTTGAAGCAATAATCGCCGATCATGCGCTGCTGGGAACCGACGGTGTAGTAGTCTACCGCACCAATAAAGTCACAGCGGTGACCATCGTGAGTCTCGTAATAATTACCAAGCATTTGGAATCCGCCGCAGACGCAGAGAAATGTTTTGCCATCGTTAACTGCGGCTTTGATTTCTGCGGCTTTTCCGCTGCGCAGGTCTGCCAACAGGACTTCCTGCTCAAAATCCTGACCTCCGCCAATAAAAAACAGGTCGAATTCGGTAAAATCAGCTGTCTGACCAATGGGCAGCTCGGTTACATCACACTCTATTCCACGCCATTGCAGCCGTTGCTTCATACATATGATGTTGCCTCTGTCGCCATAGAGGTTCAGCACGTCGGGATAAAGATGGCAAATCTTAATAAGCTTGTCCATATAAGTCAACTCCAATTGCAGTATCGCGTTAAAACGGTAATATTATAGCATTTTAAAAGTTATCATTCAACCATTCCCTTTGAAGACGGGTGAACAATCGTGAGCTCAGAAACCCAAGCCAAGCAGGTCGGTACCTACTTTGATAAACAGCAGCGCCAGAACGACGAACATGATCTTTCTCACATTTTTGCTGCCGCCTTTGATAGCGAATCTGGCACCGAGCCAGTTGCCCAGAATACAGAACGCCATGGCAGGGATCGCGAGAGCATACATGACCTTCCCACCGAGAGCATAAACAGCAAGAGCGGTAAGGTTGGAGGCCAGATTAGCCACTTTCGCACAGCCGGAAGCAGTAAGAAGGTCGGTACCGAGAAAGGCGGAAAAGGCTATTATCAGAAAAGTTCCCGTGCCGGGACCGATAAGACCATCGTATATGCCCATAATAAAGCCGATGGCACCGGAGATAAGGGCGGATCTTGCTGTAGAGTAATTTTTAAGCTGACTTTCGTCATTGCCAAAATCTTTTTTGACGGTGAGAAAAATTGCCACACAGGGCAGCGCTGCCAGAAGCAGAAGCTTCAGCGTTTTTTCGGAAAACACCAGAGCCAGGCTTGCACCTATGTATGAGCCAATGACCGCGCCAACGGCTGCTATGGCGGCGATACGCCAAAGTATGCGCCCGCTTTTCATGTATTTGACAGTTGCGGTAAGGGTGCCGAAGCTCATGGCAAATTTGTTTGTACCGGCAGCGATATGGGCGGGGAGACCTGCCAGCAGGTAAGCCGGCAGAGAAATAAGACCACCGCCGCCGGCAACGGAGTCCACAAAGCCTGCCAGAAAAACCAGAGGGCAGACCACAAGGCACATTTTGATAAGTTCGTTCAATTCTCTTTACCTCACAAAAATTGAGCTGCTGCAAAAGCAACAGCTCAATTTTATCATATTCTTACTCAGCCTGCAATCTTTCGATAAGAGCCTTCATCTGATCCACGGAATCATAGTTCTCGGGCTTCAGATCGTCCAGAGAGATCTCAACGCCGTAGATGGATTCGATGGCGCTGGTGATGGTAATGATGTCGATGGATTTCAGAATGTTGCCGGAAACAAGGTTTTCAGCAGTGGCAAAGTCGATATCGGGTCTGACAGTTTTCAGAAAAGACAGAAGTTCATCCATTGTATTGCTGTTTCCTTTCAAATTGATGGTTATTATCCGAAGAATAACACATTTTCGTTATTTTTCATGATAACACATACGCTGCTTCAATTCAAGGCTGATTTTACAGACCAAGCACACCACAGAGATATTCTGCTGCCTCCCATCTGTGGGCATGAGCGCCACTGATGTAGTCCGAGCCAAACATGGCTGCAAAGTCGCCCTTTGTAACGGCGGCGTTCCAATCGTGGGCAGTGGTGTAGATAACGCCGATGTCCAGCGCATATTCAATATAGGGCTGATACCACATCTCGCCGACCTTGGCTGCAAGGGGAGTGACCTTGCCGTCAGTTTCCATCTGATGGGCAAAGACAGCCAGCTTTACAGCCTGAGCCATGGTCAGATAATCGTTGGGGTCAAAGCAGCAGTCACCAAAACCGTTCATCAGACCGGCTTCGGAAACCTTGACGACAGCAGTGGCATAGGGAGCGGTATAGTCAACATCGCAGTAACCGGTGTTGTAAGCTATGACGACCATCTTGTATTCAACGCCGGGCTCAACAGCGTCAAGCTTTTTGCCGGAAAGGTAACTGTAATCATCGCCGCAGTCAACGTAAACGCTGTAGCCAACAGGCAGAATCAGTTCGGAGCCTTCACCCACGGTCAGAGAGGACATGGAGCAGGTGTCGGTAACGGTCCACTTAACACCGTCGGCAACCTTGACCACAGCGCCGTAAACGGCGGGATAATCGCCGGTCTCACGGATAAGGTTGTCCCGGATAGTGTCACCATTAGCGGCTACTGAGAAATCTGCTTCACTGTAGCCGGCTTCTTCCAGCATGGTCTCAAGGGAAGCATCGGACCACAGCTCGTTCCAGGTGTCGATAGTGCCGGAAGTCACGGCGCCGCTGTAATCGGCATTGACATTCAGGTACAGGTAACGCTGATAATCGTCGTGGAGGATATCACCGGATACGGGGGTGTCGATGTTGACAGTGATGTGAGATATCTTATCGGCTATCTTCAGGCTGCTGTCGTTGTAAATGTTGCCTGCGTCACTGTCGTAACCGATGGCGGAATGGACAAGGACACCGTTGGCGGGTTTCAGCACAGCGCCTTCACCAAAAGTTACATCGATACCTGCGCTTCTGGCAAATACAAGGGAACCCTTGCCGTACTGCAGATAGAACCAGCTGGCGCCCTGATCCTTGATGGGGTTAAGGAGATAATCCTCCATATCAACAAAGGTCATGTCGTGACCGAGGGTAGACATAACATCTTCGGGCATGGTAGACAAAGTGGAATTCTTAACCACTAAAGAAGCGGGATCTTTAAGTCCTGCCTGACCAACACCGCTGTTAACATGGACAACTGCGGCATTGATAGAACCGGCAACAACGGTTTTGCCCTCGTCGGTAACGGTTTCGGAGAAGTTAACATAACTCTGATGCTTTAGCGCGGTTTCGTCAGCGGCGTCAAGGCTGTCCATCACCACAGCACCGTTGCCCATCAGGAACATGCCATACTGGCTGGCCAGCATTTTGGAGCCGTACATATAGGTGGTGGTGCCGTTGACGGCGTACAAACCGTAGCCGCCGGCCCAGGACTCGGCGTAGCTGTTGAGCATGTAGATATTGGCGTAGGGAGTGGTGTCGAGAGAAACAGCACCCCAGTCGCGGGAAACGATAACAGAGTTGTAAAACCAGGTGTTCTCGCTCATCAGACAGGTAGTTCTGGTGGAGCCTGACAGCAGCTTGAAGTTGGGCATGAAGGACTTGCCGCCGCCGGTGGTTTCAAGATAGCTGTTGCGGAAAACCACGCTGCAGTCGCTGTTGATAGAGATGAGGGTGGGAGCGCGGTAACCGGTGGTTTTGATGTAGGTGTTGTCCACGGTCACAAGGCTGCTGCCTTCACCTGCGTCCACCAGTATGGGGGTGGCGAATTTACCTTCCACATCGGGGTCGTCGGCATGACCGTCGATAATGATGGCGGTGTTGGATTCTTTGATCCAGTCGCCGTTACCGTCGTAGTTTATCTCCTGTCCGCCGATGGCGATGGTACCGCCTGTAGTGTTGCGGATAACGATGCCGTTGTCATTGCCGGAACCGACGATTTTAACGCCGGAGATCTCGGTGGCAGTGACTTTGCCGTTGTCGCTGACGGTCAGCTCACCGGAGAAGCTTTCGCCGTAAGTTAAGTTGTCTTCATCAATAACGATGGCGGCAGTGGGGCTGTTGCCGTCCACAGAACCATAGGCTTCATGCGCAGCAGGTCCTGCGGCAAAAGCAGTAAGGCAAATCGCCGGAACGAGAAGCAAAGTAAGCAAAATTCTTCTTTTCATTTTTCTTTCCTCGTATTATAAAGTGATGCTTAAATCATACCACATGTTGACATCGGCGTAAACTTGCAAAAAGGTCACAGGTATCAGATATGCTGTCATCCTGAGCGTCCACAGGGCGGATATCATCAGCCGGTCAATTATATTCACAAACTAACGTACAACACAGTAGGGAACGGTCAAGACCGTTCCGATTTGGGCTGTAGAACAAGGTGCGCCCTTGCCG
>CAZIPP010000067.1:0-7669 GCA_964541215.1 uncultured Oscillospiraceae bacterium | reverse complement strand
CTTACAAATACAAATAAACACAAAATACTGTTTTTTCGTACCGGAAACACAAAATTCAATGTTGCCAAATCCATCACAATCTGTTACAATACAGGTTAGATTTGTCCAAAATTGCTTTTTGCGAGGTTTGCATAAATTGCAGAAATTTTTTATTGACGCGATGCCTCCATCAGAAACTTGTTTTCGGCTTGACGGAGAAAACTTTGATCATCTGAAAGTTCTTCGTCCCAGAATAGGCGACGAAATCGTTTTATGCGATGGTTTTGGCACAGACTATTTCTGTCGACTTAATGCCATGTCAAAGCACGATGCAGAACTTTTTGTGTTAAATTCCCTTCCCAGCATAAGCGAGCCTCGAGTCCAGTGCCACGTTTTTATGGCTGCTGCAAAGAGCGACAAGCTGGAACACGTTATACAAAAAGCCACAGAGCTGGGTGCCGTTTCGATAACGGCTTTTTTGTCGGAACGCTGCGTTTCTCGTCCCAGCGAGAAAGACATGGATAAAAAGCTTGTTAGATGGCAGAAAATAGCACAGTCAGCCGCCGGGCAGTGTGGGCGAGGAATAGTCCCAAAAGTAGGCTTTCTTCCCAACCTCAAGGCTGCCGTTGAAGCCGCTCTGTCAAGCCAAGTGCCAATTCTTCTTTATGAAAACGAAGAAGAAAACTCTCTGAAAGCAGCTCTGTCCCAAACGACCTTTGATTCCGTTTCGATAATCAGCGGTCCGGAAGGAGGCTTCTCATCGGATGAAGCTGAGTATATGACATCAGCCGGCATGTTGAGCTGTTCTCTGGGCAAACGAATACTTCGATGCGAAACCGCCCCGCTGTGTGCGCTTTCAGCAATTCTGTACCACAGCGGTGATATTTGATATTAACAGTTAGGAATGATTACAATGGCCAACAAAAAGAAAACTGCAAAATCTCAGGCTGATACCAGAGCCAATGATATTATCACATATAAAATACTGGGTGCTTTTTTAGCCGCCTGCATTTGTGTGTTCATTCTGATGACAATAAGCAGTCAATATCAGATAGGCAACCAGTTCCTTGCTGTGCATGAAGGTCTTATGACTGCCGGCATCGTTTCAGCCCTTGTGGCTCTTCTTGGTTTCCTTTTCCTTATTATTGATCGCTTTGCTTCTCATAAGGTTATCAGAACTCTCGGTCTTATACTTCTTCCCGTTGGTCTGCTGGTTTGGATCTCCTGCCTTCTGATGTATTACTTCTACATCCACGCCATCGCTATACTGTGTTTCCTTTATCCTGCAGCAGCCGTACTTTATCTGATATATCTCATTTATCAAAGTGAATTTTTCGCTCTTTCTATCGACTGCACCATCTGCGCTTTTGCTTTCTATATTCTGTCCAAGCTTTTGTCTTCTTCCCTGTCCTATATCGGCATACTGATCATTGTCGGCATTGTCGCCATCAATGCAGCTCTGCTGTTTTTGACCGTTTATGCAAAGAAAAATGGCGGTAAGCTTACTTTTGGTAAGAAAGAAGTTAAATTCCTTGCATTTAAGGCTTCCGACAAAATTCTTCTCAGCACTGCCGCTCTTATGCTTGTTGGTCTTATCCTTTCCGTTATCTTCGGTGCGATGACAGCATATGTTTTCTTGTTTATTACTCTTGTTTATCTGTTCATAATGGCGGTATATTACACAATAAAATTGATGTAAACATTCTGCCGACCCCACAACAACAAAGTCATTCGGCAAAATGTCTGCCGGATGACTTTTTGGTTTTACGTTTTATTTCGAGGTTTTACTATGATCTACAAAGTTGGTATCGATGTCGGCTCCACTACTGTTAAAGTCGTGGTGCTCGATGAAAACAACGAACTTGTCTATCGTTCTTACGAACGGCATTTTTCGAAAGTTCGTGAAAAAACATGTGAGCTTTTGGCAGGCGCTGAAAGCATCCTAAAAGGTCACAAGCTGCGTGCTGTTATTACAGGTTCTGCCGGACTTGGCATGGCGACAGCCGCGGGAGTTGACTTTGTTCAGGAAGTCTTTGCCACCGCCGAAGCCGTTGACTGTTTTATTCCTGAAACCGATGCTGTTATTGAGCTCGGTGGCGAAGACGCCAAGATCATCTTTTTCGGCAACAGTCTGGAAGAACGCATGAACGGCTCCTGTGCCGGCGGAACCGGTGCGTTTATCGATCAGATGGCGACCCTTCTGAATGTCACTGCCGGTGAACTGGATGAGCTTTCTCTGAAACACGAAAAGATTTATCCCATTGCATCACGCTGCGGTGTTTTTGCCAAAAGCGATATTCAGCCCATTCTAAACCAGGGCGGACGTAAGGAAGATGTGGCCGCTTCAATTTTCCAGGCAGTTGTTGACCAAACCATTGCCGGTCTTACTCAGGGTCGCGAGTTAAAGGGAAAGCTGGTGTTCCTTGGCGGTCCTCTTTTCTTCCTGAAAGGTCTGCGTCAGAGATTCATCGAAACACTGGATTTGGACGATGAACACGCTGTTTTCCCGGAAAACGCTGACTGTTTTGCAGCCATTGGCGCCGCTCTCTGCTCCGACGGTTACGAAGTTACCACTTACAATGATTTGAGCAGCAGACTCATCTCCGCTGTCAGCAGCGCCAATACGACCAACACACTGCCTCCCCTGTTCAGTTCTCAGGAGGAGTACGACTCTTTTACTGCCCGCCACAACTCCAATGCTCCCGCGGAAACAGATCCTGAAACCTACACCGGAGATGCCTATCTTGGTATTGACGCCGGCAGCACCACAACAAAGCTTGTTCTGATAGATACCAACGGCGGTATCCTTTACAGCTACTACAGCGCAAACCTTGGCAACCCTGTTTCTGTTGTTCTGGCTCAGCTCAAAGCCATCAACGATTTCTGCGGTGACAGAATAAAGATCAAGGGCAGTGCTGTTACCGGATATGGTGAAGATCTTATCAAAAGCGCTTTCATGGTAGATGCCGGTCTCGTTGAAACTATGGCTCACTATCGAGCTGCCCGGCATTTCGATCCTGAAGTTGATTTCATTATCGATATTGGCGGTCAGGACATGAAATGCTTTAAGATCCGCAATAACGCAGTTGACAGCATTATGCTCAATGAAGCCTGCTCTTCAGGATGCGGTTCCTTCATTGAAACCTTCGCCAAAGCACTGGGTTATGATATTGCAACCTTCTCAAAGATGGGTCTTTTCGCAGCTCACCCAGTGGATCTTGGCTCGCGCTGCACTGTTTTTATGAACTCTTCCGTAAAACAGGCTCAGAAAGACGGCGCTTCCATTGAAGATATTTCTGCCGGTCTTTCTATCTCAATAGTTAAAAACGCTGTTTACAAAGTAATCAGAGCCGCTTCGGCAGACGACCTTGGTCATCGTATCGTTGTTCAGGGCGGTACCTTCTATAACGACGCTGTTTTGCGCAGCTTTGAAAATGAGCTTGGCAGAAATGTAACTCGCCCAGTTATTTCCGGTCTGATGGGCGCTTACGGCTGTGCTTTGACCGCCATGGACATGGGACTTTCAGAAAGTACTCTGCTTATCGGAAGCAAGCTTGACGGTTTTACTCACACTTCTAAGCCCACCACCTGTGGAGGCTGCACCAACCACTGCAGTCTGACTATCAACACCTTCGACGGTGGAAGACGCTTCATTTCAGGTAACCGCTGCGAAAAGCCTTTGGGAAAAGCAAACGTATCTAATCCCAATCTGATGAAGTACAAGTTTGAAAAACTAAAAGCATATGAAGGAAAGCCCGGTGTACGCGGTAAAATAGGTATCCCCTTCGGGCTGAATATGTATGAGAACCTCCCCTTCTGGTACGAATTCTTTACTCAGTTGGAGTTTGAAGTAGTACTTTCCTCTCCTTCCACCAGAGCAACTTACATAAAAGGTCAGCGTACAATCCCCTCAGATACAGTGTGTTACCCGGCAAAGCTCATGCATGGTCACGTTCTTGAACTTATAGATAAGGGCTGTAATGTCATTTTCTATCCCTGTATGCCATACAACTTCGATGAAGGCAAGGGCGACAATAACTATAACTGTCCTGTTGTTGCTTACTATCCTGAGCTGCTTGGATCCAACGTTCCAGACCTGCGTGAAATAAAATATCTTACTCCCTATTTTGGTTTGCATCGCCCCAAGGATTTCGAAAAAAAGGCAGCAGAGTATTTCTACACTGAGTTTTCCATTCCCAAAAAGGAAACCGTTGCTGCCGCCAGAAAGGCATATGAAGCTTACGAAGCTTACAAACAGGATATTCGCAGCAACGGTCAGAAAATGATCGATCAGGCTCGTGCCAATGGTCAGAAAATACTGGTCATTGCCGGTCGTCCATATCACAGCGATCCAGAGATAAATCATGGTATCGACGATCTTGCTACATCTTACGGTTTTGTTGTCATTACCGAGGACTCTGTTGCCTACCATACACCAAAAGAGACCCGAAAGGTACTCAATCAGTGGACATATCAGTCCCGCCTGTATTCTGCCGCCAAATACGTCTGCTCTCAGCCTGATATGCATATGATCCAGCTGGTGTCTTTCGGCTGCGGCATTGATGCCATAACCGGCGACGAGACCAGAGATATTCTGGAAAGCGGCGGCAAGCTGTATACTCAGCTGAAAATAGACGATATCAGCAACCTTGGCGCAGTTAAGATAAGAATCCGCAGCCTGATCGCTGCTATTGAAGCCCGCGAAGCACTGGAGGTGAAGTAATGGCAGAGCTTGTTTATAATGAAGAAGGTCGTCTCCTTTTTACTAAGGAGATGAAAAAGGAATATACCCTGCTCATGCCTCAGATGCTTCCCATTCACTTCGGCATGATGAAAAGCTGTCTTGAGCTTGAAGGCTTTAAAGTCGATATGCTCACCACTGAACACAGAAATATTGTTGATACAGGACTTAAATATGTACACAACGACACCTGCTACCCTGCTCTGTTGGTAATAGGTCAGCTTATTGATGCTGTTCAGTCCGGTAAGTATGACGTTCACAAGATAGCCCTGCTCATCACTCAGACAGGTGGTGGATGCCGCGCATCTAACTACATCCACCTGCTGCGTAAAGCTCTAAAGAAAGCAAATCTCGAATTTGTGCCGGTCATTTCTGTTAATCTGTCCGGTCTTGAGAAAAACCCCGGGTTCAGTCTCAGTTTGCCCCTTATTCCAAAGCTGGCATTTTCCATGCTGTATGGCGATGCCATCATGCTGGCTGCCAACAGATGCCGTCCTTATGAGATCAATCCCGGAGAAACCGATGCCGTTGTTAAGCAGTGCCAGCAGAAACTTATCGATGACTTTAAAAACGGCAAAGGATTGAGCAGAAAAGCATATAAGCAGGAGCTGGAGTATATTCTCCAATGCTTTGACAAAATCGAGATCACCGATGAACAAAAGCCCAAGGTAGGTATAGTCGGCGAGATATATGTTAAGTTTTCCTCCCTTGGCAACAATAATCTTGAAAAGTTTCTGCTTTCCGAAGGTGCCGAACCGGTTGTTCCGGGTCTTATTGACTTTATGATTTTCAAAGTCAATAACCGTGTTGTTGACGTCGACCTTTACGGAGGCAAAGCCATCAAGCGGGTAGTCGCCGGTGCGTTGCAAAAGTTCTTTGAAATGCTTCAAAACGACTACATTGAGATCATAAAACAGCATCCCAGATACACCGCGCCGGAACCGTTTTCTCATATGCAGAAGCTCATTAAGGGTTACCTTGGCTACGGGAATAAAATGGGAGAAGGCTGGCTGCTCACCGGTGAAATGCTTGATCTGATACACAGCGGAGTAAACAACATCGTCTGTACTCAGCCTTTCGGATGCCTTCCCAACCACATTGTCGGTAAAGGCATGATACGTCGTTTGAAAGATGATTTTCCCGATTCCAACATCGTTGCTATCGACTACGACCCCGGTGCCACAAAGATAAACCAGGAAAACCGCATCAAGCTTATGCTTGCCAACGCTTCCCGCAGCAAACGCAAGCAGGACTCGGAAGCACAGCCCGAAATGGCAGTTTCAACTAAATAGAATGTCTGTCCCCCCGCCGGCATATGCTTTGGCGGGGGGATTATTTTGAACACAGCAAAAAAACTATTAACAAACACGATCCTGCTGACCTTATCCACAGTTATAATCCGAACAGTGGCTATGGGGTTTCAGGTATATATCAGCAATCTTATTGGCGCCGAAGGCATCGGTATCTTTGAGCTGGTTATGTCTGTATACAGCCTTGCTATCGTTGTTGGCGGCAGCGGTATAAGAGTAGCTTCAACCTGCCTGATCGCAGAAGAATTCGGATTCAGCCGTAAGCATGGCGTCAAGAAAGCTGTTCACCTATGTTTGCTTTATGGTCTTATAGTGAGTTTAGTTGTAATGGTTATTGTGTACACGAACGCAGAGCAGCTGGGGATATCCTGGATAGGTGACGAACGCTCCATACTCCCCTTAAAAATCAGCGCGCTATGTATACCTTTTTCCGTAATGTCATCGGTAATGGCCGGGTATTTTACAGCCTCCGGCAAAATAGGCAGATATGTAGTTGTCGAGTTTTTTGAAAGGAGCTTTTCCATCGTTGTAACGCTCTTTCTTCTATCGCTCTATGGTGCAAGAGGTATACCATATTCCTGCGCCTGTGTTGTTGGAGGTTCGGGTATAGCCACTGCATTGTCATTCCTTGTTTTGTTTTTCATGTACCGCATGGATATCAACGGAATCGAAGATACTCAACAGCCCATGTTCAGACGTCTGCTAAGTATGGCAGCTCCCCTTGCAGCAAATGAATATATCCGTTCAGGCTTGAACACACTTGAGCATATGCTGATACCAAAAGGGCTTAAAAGCTACGGCAGCAGTGAAGCCATAGCAAGCTACGGAACGATACATGGCATGGTCTTTCCTGTTATAACATTTCCAACAGCAATTCTGTACTCCGTAGCAGATATTCTGATACCTGAGTTGTCAAGCTGCCGTGCTGGAAACAGACCAAACCGGATCACTTATATTGTATCACATATAATGCAGCTGAGTTTCCTGTTTGCCGCTCTTTGTACAGCCATTCTTTATGTAACATCAAGCCAGCTTGGTATGCTTATATATTCAAGCAACGAAGCGTCTCTTTACTTCTCCCGTTTTGCTCCGCTTCTTATCTTTATTTATCTGGATACCATTGTAGATGGAATGCTTAAAGGGTTGGGACAGCAAGTATACAATGTCAGGCTGAATACCTGCACTTCCATTCTTGATATCCTTCTGCTTATCATACTGCTGCCAAAATATGGTATCGACGGATATATTACTGCTTTTGCTATTACAAAGCTGATAAACTTCGGTTTCAGTCTGTCAAAAATAGTGCTGGTAACCGGATACAGCCCAAGACCATCACTGATATTCAAAACCCTGCTCTCAATTGCCGCAGCAATTATAATGACCGGATTTATTTGCAGCTCAGCGAGCTACAGTCTGATTTCAGTATTATTCCGCGGTGCGGTATCTGCGGCAGTGTTCACTGCGGTGGTTTCCCTTACAGGAGCAATTACACGTGAGGATATCAATTGGCTCATAAAAATGTTTACACAGTGAAAATGCGGTCATCATTCGATGACCGCATTAATTGCTTCTTTAATGTTTCTTACCCTTATAAGTTCAAGACCTTCCGGCGGATGTATTTTGGAACTGCCCTGTTTGG
>CAZIPP010000066.1:0-7678 GCA_964541215.1 uncultured Oscillospiraceae bacterium | reverse complement strand
GTCAAAGACCGCCCCCAATTCCCTGACACCCCTAAACAATCCCGAAAGGACATCACCATGAAAACTTTGCTTAAAAACTGCGCCATCTATGGCGGCGAAACTGCCGACATTCTGGTGGAAGACGGCATCATCGCCGGTATCGGCAGCTACGACACCGCTGACGAAGTTCACGATATGTCCGGCTATGCCTCCGTTTTGCCCGGCGTTATAGATGCTCATATGCACATTGTTACCGGTCCCATCGAGTATAACGACAGAGCCTTGAAAAGCTGGGCGCAGGCAGGCGTTACAACCGTCCGTGACCTTGGTATCGGCAACGACAAAAATACATATCCCACCGAAACCTTCCTCGCTTACCGCGACACCATAGAAAACCCCGAATGTGCCCACTGCCAGACCTGCGGACGCTTTGTTACCGAGTACCACGGCTACAGCCACGTTATGTCCGACGGCGCCGAAACAGGCTACGGATGTCAGACAGCACAGGACTGCATAGACGCGGTAAACGAGCTTATAGATATGGGCTGCGACGGCATCAAGACCGCTGTTGACGGCGGCGATGCCATGTTCGGGGCAAAGCCCCTCATCACCCTTGAAAAGCTGAAAGCCATTGTTGAGACCGCCAGGGCTCGCGGCGTATGGTGCTGCGCTCACGTTCTGGCTGCTGAGCATGTGCCTCTGCTGCTGGACGCTGGTATGCCCGAATTCTGCCATATGCCCACCGACCGCATCCCCGATGAATACATCCAGCGCATGGTGGCTCAGGGCGTTACCGTTGTTCCCACCTTGTGCACTATCAACGCTCCCCGTCCTCCCCTCTCTCCCGAGGAAGAGGAAAAGATGAAGTCCGGCAAGGGTCCGGGTCAGCAAGCTGACCCATCGGGAAAACCTGACGGTTTTCCCGGCCCGGGAGGTGGGATGCCTCCCATGCCCATGATAGACACTCAGGAGCAGGAAGCCATCTGTGTGGACAATGTGGCGCGATTCTTCAAGGCCGGCGGTATGGTCGCTGTCGGCACCGACACCATGAGAATGGAATCTCAGCCCCATGTTGCCGCCATGCCTGTAAGCGAGCTGAAGCTGCTGTACAGAGCAGGTCTTTCCGTGGCTGATGTTATCGACGCCGCCACCATCAACGCCGCCAGGGTCTGCGGCATTGCTGACGAGGTCGGATCCATCGAAGTGGGCAAAAAAGCCAACATCATCGCTGTTAAGGACGCTATCGATGAGACCTTTGAAGCTCTGAGCCACGTTGAGTTCGTTATGAACCGCGGTGTTGTTATTAAAAATTGAAAGACTCCCCACACACATTGTCATTTCGAATGTTGACAAAGTCAACGGAGAAATCCCCATCTTGATGTGCTGTGCAGCCATCCGGGGGATCCTAACGCCTGCTGCCCAGGCTCAGGATGACAGCGTATACGAAAGGCACCTCATCCGTCACGGCTTCGCCGTGCCACCTCAAAAGTTTGCGATCAGCAAACTTTGGGTGTTTAACGGAGTCAAACACAATCCCCTCAAGGGGAAGGCTTTGGCAAAAATCAAAACTCTCAGGAGGAAATAAAATGATATATACAGACGTTTTGTCTCCATGGGCAGAGGTCGATCAGTCCCGGCTTTTTGGTCTTTCTCCCCGAATGGATACACTCAACGGAAAAACCATCGGCATGTTCGGCGACTTTATGAAGGTAGCCACCTTTATGCTTCAGGTGGTGGAAAAGCACATCCTCGCAAAATACCCCGAAGCAAAATTCTCTTACTTCGTTTATGAAACGGAGACCACCGACATCGCCAAGGACGAGGCAGTTGCCGAGGCTTTCCACAAATGGCTGGACGAGATAGACTGCGCACTGGTTTTCTATGGCGCAGTACCTTCCAGCTCCCTGTTTTTGGGCTACAACGCCGCATACATCGAAAAACAGGGCATCCCCACTGTTATGGCTGTTGTTCCCCGTACCTACTCTGCCGGTATCCGCGGTGTTAAAGCTCGCTGCGTTCCCGGTTTGAGAGTGATTTCCTATATGCCCGATGTGCTGGACATTTTCGGTCACTCCGATCTGGAGACCACCGAAAAGAATATGGGCGCAGGCGCTCCTGCCTTTGCCGATGAGCTGATGGCAGGGCTGATGTCACCTCTGAGCGAGGAAGAAAGGAACCCCACTCCCGCCAGTCAGGAGCTTGCCACAGGCACCTTCAGCGGAACGGCGGATGAAATATCCGACCTGTTCTATTCCTACGGCTGGACAAACGGCACTCCCATCCGCATTCCCACAAGGGAAGCTGTGGAAGAAATGCTCAAGGGCACAGACCTTCCCCGTGACCATGTTGTTGCAAAAATCCCGCCCATGATGGGCGTGGCCACCGTGGAAAAGATCGCCGTCAACGCCTGCATGGCAGGCTGCCTGCCCATTTACATGCCTGTGCTGATAGCCGCCATCGAAGCTGCCATGGATCCCAAAATCTACTGGGAAGGCTGGTGCTGCAGCCAGTCCACATGGGGTCCTGTCATAACCCTTTCCGGCAAGGTGGCCAAGGATATCGGCTACAACACCGCCGACCACGCTCTGACTCCCGCTTTCCGCGCCAACACCACCATTGCAAGAGCCTTTGGTTACATCGTTATGAACATCGGCGGCATCCGTCCCGGCGTTGAAGACCTTTCCGAAATGGGTCACGAATTCCGCTACGGTTTCTGCCTTGGCGAAAACGCCGACGCGACTCCGTGGTCACCTCTCCATGTGGACTTTGGCATGGACGAAGACGACTCTGCCGTTACCATGTTCTGGCCTCAGGAGCATCGTGTATCCACCTGCACCACCGTTCCCGCCGTGCTCAAGGCTCTTTGCAAGCAGGATCCCTATGGTTGGGATCCCGGCATGGCTGTTATACTGACTCCCAAGTGCGCAAAAATGATGGCGGAAGCAGGCTGGACAAAGCAGCGTATCCTCAACTACGCCGTGGAATACGCCAGAAAGCCTGCCAAGGACGTTGATCTTGCCTGGCTGATAATGAACAACCATATTCCCAAAACTGCTGAGCTTCCTCTTGACAGTGAGGCTTCCACCCGCACCTTCTGGTCAACAGACCATATGTTCCTGCTGGTTGCGGGCGGTCAGGCAGGCAATATGGTGACAGTCCTTGGCGGCGGCGGTGACCACGGCGGTCCCTCCTGCGCGAAGATACAGCTCCCCGCAAACTGGGACGAGCTTGTAAAGCAGTATCGGACTGCAAAGCCGAGTTATATAGAGTATTGATCATTGCTGTCATTTCGAGCGAGCTGCAAAGTCAGCTTTGCTGACTGCAGCGACGAGAAATCCCCTTCACAAGACGGGGATTCCTCCGCCTGCGGCGTTCGGAATGACAGCAACTCCCCGGAGGTTTTTTATGCAACCAAAGTATCCTCACCTGCTTTCGCCCATGAAGGTAGGCAACACACTTTTCAAAAACCGTATTTTTACCGCTCCCACCGGTGTTCACGCTCTGCAAAACGGTGAGCTGAGCTTTCAGGAGCCTGTTATAACTCATTTTTCCGGTCGTGCCAAAGGCGGCGCGGCAATGGTCACCTGCACAGGTATTCAGGTCAACCCGGAAACCAGGTCAGACGGCAGCCACCTGCACATCAATCCCTACACCACCGAGGGTCTGAGAAGCCTTTACGAGCTTGCTGCAAGAGTTCACCACTTCGGCGCTGTGGCTTCCATGCAGCTGAGCGACCAGTTCCGATACGACCAGTATTACGCCGTCGGTCCCGGCTTTACAAAGCTTGGTCGTCAGAGCGTTGAGATGCCCCGTGAGCTCATCGAGAAAAAGGTCAAAATGTTTGGTGACGCTGCCGAAATAGTCAAAAAAGCCGGTTTCGATATGTGCATGTTCCACATCGGTCACGGCGGCGAATGGGCGCAGTTCCTCTCCAAGCGCGACAACAAGCGTACAGATGAGTTCGGCGGCAGTCTGGAAAACCGCGCAAGATATCCCCTGATGATAATTGACGAGATAAAAAAACGCTGCGGCAAGGATTTCCTTATCGAGCTGCGTTTCTCCGTTTCCGAGGTGGATCCCGGCGGCATAACCGTTGAGGACAGCATCGAATTTGTCAAGCTGCTGGAAGGCAGAGTTGACCTGCTCCACTGCTCCTGCGGCATGAACAACGCCCGCTACTTTACCACCACCCATCCTTCCGGTTTCCTGCCCGATACTCCCAACGTCAAGTACGCCGAAGCCATCAAGAAGTCCGGGGTCAATATCCCTGTTGTGGCCATCGGCGCTATCCAGAATCTTGAGCAGGCCGAGGAGATCATCGCTTCCGGAAAGGCCGATTTCGTTACCATGGCTCGCGGCATCATCGCCGATCCCGAGCTGCCCAAAAAGGCTTACGAAGGTCGCGGCGAGGACGTTCGCCCCTGTGTAAAATGCTTCAAATGTCACGACGGTGCCTGTTATTACGACCATTTTGTCTGCTCCGTCAACCCCACCATCGGCATTGAAGACAAGTTGGACAAGTACATCCTGCCCACCAATGGCGGCAAAAAGATATGCGTTGTGGGCGGCGGTCCTGCCGGTATGCAGGCGGCAGTTTATCTGGCAGACAGAGGTCACAGGGTGGTGCTGTTCGAGGAAAAAGACCATCTTGGCGGTCAGCTGAACTTTGCCGATCATGCCCAGTTCAAGCGTGACCTTGGCCGGTTCAAAAAATATTTGATGACTCAGGTGGACAAGCGTAATATCGATGTCCGCATGAACACCAAGGCTACCCGTGAAATGCTTTCAGCCGAAGAACCCGACCACGTTATTATCGCCATCGGTGCCGATCCGCTGGTCATCCCCATCCCCGGCGTTGAAAAGACCATCAAGGCTCCCGAGGTTTTCGGCAATGAAGACAAGCTGGGTGAAAAGATCGTCATCATCGGCGGCGGTCAGGTGGGAGCAGAGACAGGTATCCATCTGGCATGGCTGGGCAAGGACGTTACCATCCTTGAGATGCAGTCCAAAATCGCGCCTGACGCATGGTTTACCTACAGGTGGGCTATGGACATCGAGCTGAACGAACGCGAAAACCTTCACAGTGTGGTCAACGGTCGCTGCTCCGGCATCCACGACGGTTACGTTTCCTACCTCGATGCCGACGGCAATGAGCAGAAGCTTGAAGCCGACAGCGTTGTCCTGTGCGTGGGGTTCAGAAGCAAGACCGCCGCGGCCGAAGAGCTGATAGTAGACGGCGTTCCATTCACCTTCATCGGCGACTGCAAAAGGGTGGGCACTGTTCAGCAGGCTATCCGCGGCGCGTTTGATATAGCAATGACGTTGTAAGAAAAATAAGCTGCCATGTGGCAATGCTGTTCGGATAACAGAGCTGTCATTGCGAGGAGTATAAAACGGTCAGCAGTGCTGACCGTTTTATACGACGTGGCAATCCGTCTTTTTCAAAAGCAACGGATTCCCGGGTTTTGTGCCTATGCACAAAACCTGAAAGGTCAACTTTGTTGACCCGACCCACGCAAAAACGCCATCCGATGGATGGCGTTTTTGCTCGGAATGACAGGGAGGTTGCTTATCTTAATGACATTGACCTTCCGGCAGTTCCTTTTGCACATATGTTCAATTTCGATACACTTAGCTGACGGTTACCAGAATATTGCCGGTGTAGGTCTTGCCGGGTTCGGGAACAACGTCCACACCGTCTACCTTCATGATGATGGGCGAACCATCGGGAGAATATACGCCGGACGTTTCATCGATGGTCAGGGCGGTGATATAGCTTCTTCCCCAGACCGTCCATGAGCTTCCGTTGGTCAGGCGCACGATGACGCCGTTGTTGACCGCTTCACAGGGGCTGTCGTAGATCTGGTATATCTCCTGACGGGTGTCGGAGGTTATCTTATCCACGGCGTGTTTGCTTCTGGAAGCGGAAATGATGCCTTTGAGCCTGGTGTTGTCGAAGGTCAGTATAAGGTTCTGGGGGTAATTTTTCTGATTCATGGCTGCCATCATGGGAGGCATTTCGCCCTTGGGCGGTTCCCCGCCGCCCATGGGAGGTCTTTCGCCCTTGGGAGGTTCACCACCCGGTGCGCCGGGCATGCCCATCATCATGGGCTTCTGAGCGTTGGTGATGGAGTTATAGAAGTTGCCGAAGATATCCATATCCTTGAAGGTCGCGCGGCAGTCGGTGCAGTAATCCTTCAGGTCAAAGCTGAAAATCTTTACATCGTGGTAATTTTCCCCGGTAACGTCGTGCTCGGGATCCTTTACGGGGATCACATTGTCGACCTCCTTGCCGTCCTTGTTCATGCCGGGATCGTCGGAGTCGTACAGCTGGATGATGGTATTGTTGCCTGCTCTTATCTTGCAGTTTTCCATGTAAATCTCGGGATAGCAGGAAGGAATTATCATCAGGCTTCTGCCGGAATACAGCTCGCTGTCCTTGCAGTACAGACCGCCGCCCTGATTGGACTTGAACATGGCAACAAAACGACCTGCTTCGGCTTTGGTGTTTTCCAGAGTGACCTTGGCAGTCTCGTTGGCTATCTTCATTGCCATATCGGGCGAGAAAATATGGCTGTCTTTAAAGGTCGTCAGAGCGGCACCGATGGCGTAGGTGCCGTAACCGTGGTCGCCACATATCCTGACCTGACAGTTTTTGACGTTCATGCGGGTGGTGTACTGCCCCCACTCGGTGGGAGCGGATGTGTCGTCGGTAGCCAGAACGCCCCAGTTTTCGCACTGGATAACGGAGTCTTCAAAGTTTACGGTTGGGCTGTTTATCAGATTGATGCAGCGGGTTGTGCCCCAGCCGCCGCATATCATGGACTGCTGAGCCTTCCTTGGTCTTATTTTGGTGACCTCCTGTATCTGCTCGGGAGTGCCGCCCATGACCTTGATATCGGAATTTTTGATGGATACGGTGGCGGTTCCGCCAACGACAATGGCGTTGCGCAGGATGCCCTGATTGTAGATCTTCAAATTATCGAACTCTATCTCGCTGTCGCCGCCGGCAATGATGCCAACGCCGTGACCTGCAAAGTCGTCGTCACCGTGACCGATGCCTTCGATGGTCAGATCTTTGATAACGTACTTGCCGCTCTTGGCAATGATACCGTTGAAGAAATCGCCGTGGGAGACCAGCTTGCCGCCGGTGATATTTTTGTCTTCGATCCTTCCGCCCACATAGCCTGCCAGAACGGAAACAGATTCGTCAACACCGTCTTTATCCAGAACAAGAGCGCCTTCAAGATCCTTACGTCCGGATTCCTTGCCGGTGATGGGAGTAAGCTGATGATCCACAACAGTGACTTTGATATCGCCGCTGTACTCGCCGGGCTTGAAGTCCAGCTGAACGCCGTTCACTGTCAGGGCTGCATATTTGCCTTCGGGTGCGGAAACAGAAGCTCCTTCGCCTATGACCAGCTGTTCCAAAGCGGCGTTTTCGGAAAAGACATAGCTTTCGCCCGCAGCAATAGTCAGATTTTTCATTTACTGTCTTCCTTTCATCGTAAAAAGTTTTTTCAACTTTGATACTGCAATTTCCGTGCCAGATAAGGTTAAAGGTTGAGGGGTGGTAGGGAACGGTCTGTGTGCCGTTCCACGGTCAACAGAAACCTGAAAAGGAACGACACACAGGTCGTTCCCCAGCGTGTCAAAATAGTCCTTTGGACCATTTTGACACGGTTTCTCAGTTTGCTGC
>CAZIPP010000065.1:0-7682 GCA_964541215.1 uncultured Oscillospiraceae bacterium | reverse complement strand
TTCATATTGGACTTTATTCGCTGACTTTGTCAGCGAACTCTACGAGGTTTTTTGATTTTATATTTTACAAACTCATGCTTTCTTTCTTCCGATTACAAATGTGACGGCAAACCATAGTGCCAAAAACAGCGATATGGCAGCGCCGGAAGAAGAACCGATATAATATGATGTCATCAGTCCTGCGATACCGCATACCAAGGCACCAAAAACAGAGAAAAGGTGGTATTTTCTCATGTTGCCGGCAACATTTCTTGCCGATGCGGCAGGCAGTATCAGCAGTGAGTTTATAACCAGCAGGCCAACCCATGTCATGGCCATGGTAACTACCAGAGCGATAACTGCGGAAAAAACGGTCTCATAAGCAAAGACCTTTATTCCGCGGCTTTCTGCCAGAGCAG
This sequence comes from uncultured Oscillospiraceae bacterium, assembly GCA_964541215.1. GTDB lineage: Bacteria > Bacillota > Clostridia > Oscillospirales > Oscillospiraceae > SIG469. Next base: position 7,284 of record CAZIPP010000065.1, on the reverse strand, counting down.
GATGTACTGAAGCCAGAGTAAGCTTGTTTATGCCAAAGCACCACAGGACAATAACGCATATCAGTGTAATAAGAAGCAACAGCAGTTCAGCAGGACTTACGCTTAATATATCACCGATAAGGTAAGTATTGAACTTGGTAAAGCTCCTGCCGCCCATGGTGGAGATAAAAATGCCCAAAGCCACAGCGGTGGATGAAAATACACCGATTATCGTATCGCTTGAGAAGGTAGATTTTCTCCTGACCAGAGAAAACAGCACAGCAAAAGCCACGGCAAGAGCGGCAGCAAACCAAAGAGGATCTGCAAGACCACACAAAGCGCCGATAGCAATGCCGGTAAATCCGCTGTGTCCCAGAGCGTCGGAGAAAAAGGACATCTTGTTGGTCACGATCATGGTAGACAGCAGTCCAAACAATGGAGACATGAGTATTACTGCCAGCAGTGCGTTTTTCATAAAGTACATGCTGCCGGGCTGTGCCCATTCAAAGGGAAGAAGCTCAACTAAGGAATACCAAAGCTCCATCATTGCTCACCTCCCAGATTAAAAACGCGTCGAAACTCCGCCGAAGAAAGCACGTCGGCAGGAGAACCGGCCTTGATTATGGTATCTTTCAGAAGAAGCACCTTATCTGCAAAGCCTTCCAGGGACGCAAAATCGTGGGTGGTTATGAGGATGGACAGGTCGTATTTTACGCGTATCTCATCCAGCATTTCTTTCAGCCTCTGCATACCCTCCACATCGATACCGCTCATGGGTTCGTCAAGTATCAGCATATGGGGAACGGGTTCAAGAGCCAAAGCCAGCAGCACCCTTTGCAATTCACCGCCGGACAAAGTGCCAATACGTTTATCGATAAGGCTTTCGCCTTTGACACGCGAAAGACACTGGAGCACATCATCGCGTATGCTTTTTTTGGCAGGCAGAAAAACAGGACGCTTAGTCATGCAGATGGAAAACAGATCAAGTACGCTTACAGGCTCTCCGCGGTCAAAGCTGGGGCTTTGGGGAACGTAACCTATAAGAGGACGCTGAGTTCCGCCGCCGGCAGGAGTAAAGGTGATGCTTCCACTGTATTCGCGCTGACCAAGCAGTGATTTTATCAGGGTGCTTTTACCGGCACCGTTGGGACCGATAAGGGCAACTATCTCGCCGCAGTGAACATGAAAGCTTACATCGTGAAATATGCTTTCTCCCTCGGCAGCAGCGCCCAACCCATGGACCGCAAGGCAGCAGGAGCCGGAGCATTCGCTGCTGTTGTGTTTAATGTTTCTCATACTTTAACCTAAAGCCTCAATGATTGATTCAACATTGGCAGTTATTATCTCACAGTACGGATCAGAAGACTCGGTATCGCCTTTGGAGATCATCATGTTAAGTGTGCCGATGTCAACGCCTGTCTCCCGGGCAATGGCATCAGCAGTTGCGCTGGAACCGTTGACTTCTGTAAAAACAGCGGGTATTTCATACTCGTCGATAAGGGAAATTATCTCTGCCAGTTCAGCAGCAGAAGCTTCGCTGCCGGCTTCTTCTTCGATAGCTTTCAAAACAGTCAGACCGAAAGCGTCCGCAAAGTAAGCAAAGCCATCGTGGAAGGTTATCAATTCACGGCAGGACAGATTTTCAAGTCTACCGTTCAACTCGGCTTTCAGAGCGATCAGCGTATCGTGATAGCTTTCCGCATTGGAAAACAAAGCATCTGCGGGCAGGTGAGTGCTGAGAACTTCGGCAATGTTTATGACCATCAAGGCTGCATTTTCAGGATCAAGCCAGACATGAGGGTCGTAGTCGGACTCTGCATGTTCGTGGTCATGGCTGTGACCGTCGGCGCAGAGAAGCTCAATACCCTCGGAGCAGTCATAAACGGCTTTGCCGGACAAGTCCACATCATTCAGAAAAAACTCGAAGCCGGCGCCGTTAAGCAGCACGACATCGCTGCTGTCCAGCTTTTTCATGTCGTTCACCGACAGAGAATAGTCATGGACGCAGCTCAGATCCTGATCTATCAGCAGGGATACATCCACATCTTCAATACCCTCAACAACCTTCGTGCAAAGAAGGTAAACAGGATAGGTGGTACAGGTTATGCGAAGGCCTGCATCATCTGTGGGAGCAGATTCGGTGCTGCAGCCGGGAAGAAGAAAGAGGGATAAAACAACAAGAATAGAAATTAAACGTTTCAAAGAATCAGCCTTTCATTTAACTGAAAAGGGTTTCGGCATCCAGTATTTTAATGGAATGACCGTCAAATTCCAGTATACCCTCATCACGGAGAGCGCATAACGCTCTGGACATTGATGGGCGGGATATGCCAAGGTAGGCAGCCAACTGATTGCGGCTAAATGGAATGTTTAAATAGGGGCTGCCGCACTGATCGTAAACTGTTTTAAGGTAAGCGGTAAGTCTTTGCCTTATGCCGTGGACACACAGAAGGGAAGTTCTTTTTCGTTCCATCGCAAGTTCATCAGCCAACAGCATCAAAGCGTTGGAAATAAGCCGATGCCTGATACTGTCGGAAGCGTCATGCTCTGAGAAGAAGATCTCACCGGGCAGCAGTAATATTTTGGACTTTGTTTTTGCGGTAAAAACAGTATCTTCTTTGCCTGACAGGGCAAAACACAGCCCAAAACACTGACCCTTTTTAAAACTGCCATATTCACACTGGATGTTTCCGCTAAGAACAAGACCGAAAAACCTTTTTTCACCTATTTGAAGATCCAGCCGTTCACCGGAAACACAGTTTTTGTGTCGGGGCATAAGGTATTCATCAAGAGACTTAATGTCATCAATACCTTCAAAAAGAGGACCGATAAAGATTTTTTTCATATCAGTTACTTACTGAGCGTAGTAGTTGATAAGGCAACCTGCAAGAATTATATCACGGTCTTCCTTTGCAAGGTTTTCCAGCAGCAAGGTGACGGTTCTTTTCTCGCCATTTTGCATAAGCAAAGCTTCAATGCTGTCGTCACCGTTTTCGAGAGCTGCTTTGATGCCTTCAACATAGATCATATCACCGGGCTGAATATTAAGATCTTCAACACCGCGATAGGTAAAGGGTACCATACCCCAGTTGATAACGTTGCTGCGATAGCGCTTGGTTGCAAAATCCTCGCACAGGTTGGCAGCACCGCCCAGAACTCTCTGGCAGGAGGCAGCCTGCTCACGGGCAGAACCGTCACCGGGACGTATAGCCATGACCATGCTGCCATAGGCAGTGGTGGCGGGGTCAAATCCATACATAGCGGCAACGACCTTGGGATCGGTTGGATCGATCCTGCGAAGCTTTTCGATCTCAAGAACTTCCTTGGCACGTCCTACATAAGCAGGATCCTTGCGGGAAAGGGCAAATTCCGAAAGCTTGATGGGGTTGGAACGGTAAGAGGAAGTTTCGCCGGAGGGGATCAGCTCATCAGTGGTGGTAACGGGATCGTAGATAGCGGAAGCGACTTTTATCAGCAGGTTATCAGTCATAGCTATCTGTTCAGGCCAGTCAGCGATGTTGGGACCGTAAATAAGCTCAGCATCCCTGTCGGCCTTGCCAAATCCCTGATATATTCTGGATCTATAGGGAGTATCGTCATAATGATACTCGGTCTGAGGCAGATCAACAGGAGGCTCAGGAAGGTCTGTGGCGGCAGTAATGGCGCCGCCGTTAAGGGCGCTGGCTGCGATTGAACGAGCGTCCATAAGAGCAACATAGGATATCTGACCATCGCCGGGCTTGCTGCCTTCGCGGTTGGGGAAGTTTCTGGTGGAATGACGAAGGGAGAAGCCGCCGTTGGCAGGAACATCGCCCGCACCGAAGCAGGGACCGCAGAAAGCACTGCGGATAGAAGCGCCGGAGGAAATCAGGGAAGACAGTGCGCCCTGTCTTGTGAGTTCAAGCATAACAGGCTGGCTGGCAGGATATACAGACAACCAGAAAGCATCGCTGCCAAGGCTTTGACCATTAAGTATTTCCGCCGCACGAACAAGGTTTTGGTAAGTGCCGCCGCTGCATCCGGCGATCACACCCTGATCGGCATAGAATTTTCCATTTTTAATTTTGCCTGTAAGGGAAGGAGCATCAACACCCAGCTGAGCTTTGGTGTCTTCATCTACCTTTCTCAGCAGGTCTTCCATATTTTCGTTAAACTCTTTAATTGTGTAAGCATTGCTGGGGTGGAAGGGCAGAGCGATCATAGGCTCTATTTTGGAAAGGTCTACCTTCAGAAGAACATCATAATATGCTCCGTCTTCGGGAGACAGCTTGCGGTAAGCGTCACCACGTCCGTGAATGGTAAGGGCAGTCTTGACAGTATCATCAGTCTGCCAGACGGAGGACAGGCAGGAAGTCTCAGTGGTCATAACGTCAATGCCATTGCGGTAGTCCATGCTCAGGCTTGCAATACCGGGACCAACAAATTCCATAACACGGTTCTTTACAATACCCTCATTAAAGGTCTTGCCGATAATGGCAAGGGCTACGTCCTGGGGACCTACTCCGGGTCTTGGAGAGCCTTCCATCCAAACGCATACAACTTCAGGACGACTGACATCATAAGTTTTGCCAAGAAGCTGTTTGGCAAGCTCAGGACCACCTTCACCGATGGAAAGTGTGCCGTAGGCACCGTAGCGAGTATGGCTGTCCGAAGCGATTATCATGGCTCCGGATGCGGCATAGCGTTCGCGCATATACTGATGTATAACAGCCTGATGAGCAGGGACAAATTCGCCGCCATAGCGCTTGCAGGCAGAAAGACCAAACAGGTGGTCATCCTCGTTAATGGTACCGCCAACGGCGCAAAGACTGTTGTGGCAGTTAGTCAGTACATAGGGGATAGGAAAGCTGTCCAGCCCGCCTGCTCTTGCGGTCTGAATAATGCCAACGTATGTAATATCGTGGGAAGCCATGGCATCAAACTTGATTTTCAGATAATCCTCATTGCCGGAAGTGTTGTGAGCATCGAGAATGGACCATGCCATGGTCTTGTTTTTACCGGTTTTAACATCCAAACCGAGGGCAGTACCCTCAGCAGTGGAGATTATTTTGCCATCATGGTAAAAAGCACCGTTCAAATCATATGTGATCATTTTGTGTCTCCCCAAATTGAAAATTTCTTAACTTATATAATACCAATTTTCAGACCATATTGCAAATATAATTAAAGACAAAACAAGAACGTTATCTTGAATATTGCACAGCAATGAAAAGAACGCTTCAGGCACTGAAGCGTTCAGAGAAGAGGTTATTTATCATTAGCTTGCTGTTCGTTATGAAAGCGTAAACTGTTGGCTCTTACACAGCGTTCGTGTTCCAGCAGCCAGACTTTTGGGCTTTTTTTATCGTTCCATTTGCCCATGTATCCTCCCAAGCTGCCGTCTGATGCCACAACACGGTGGCAGGGAATAATAATTGAAACAGGGTTTTTCCTGTTTGCCTGACCTACTGCGCGGAATGCTTTTGGAGAACCGATATTTTCAGCCAATTGGCGATAAGAGATAGTCTTTCCGTAGGGAATATCGCAAAGACCTTTCCAGACACGCTTCTGAAACTCCGTACCCTGCGGGTCAAGCGGCAGGTCAAACTCAGTCAGACTGCCCTCGAAGTAAGCAAGCAGCTGGCGTTTGGCTTCCAAAAGCAGCGGACAGGTTTCACCGCCAACGGTGGTTTTAAAGTCAACGCCTGTTATAATTTTGCCATCAGACGCAACGGTAATATCCCCGGCAGGAGAATAAAAACATAAAGAATACATAATGGTTCACCTTTGAATTGATAGCACCCTAATCCCTATATCCTAAATCCTACCCCCTATCAATAAAAAATACTGCGGCCGGTTGGCCGCAGTATTTTTTATTGATTAAAACAGGTTCATCAGGTTGAAAGCAATAATCAGACCGGAGAACACGATGGAAACGGTGGAGCAAAGCTTGATAAGGATGTTGAGGGAAGGGCCGGAGGTATCCTTGAAGGGGTCACCAACGGTGTCGCCAACAACAGCAGCCTTATGCTGTTCGGAACCCTTGCCGCCATGGTTGCCTCTTTCGATATACTTCTTGGCATTGTCCCATGCGCCACCGGCGTTGGACATAAATACTGCCATAGCAAAACCGGTAACGGAAACGCCGCCGAGAAGACCGACAACACCTTCACAGCCCAGAACCAGACCGGTCAGGATGGGAACGATAACAGCGAGCAAAGCAGGAATGACCATCTCGTGCAGAGCGCCCTTGGTGCAGAGGTCAACGCAGGCAGAGTAATCAGGGTCAGCTTCATAAGTCATGATGCCCTTGATCTCTCTGAACTGACGGCGGACTTCAACAACGATGGACTGAGCAGCAGTCTGAACGGCGCTCATGGTGAAAGCGGAGAATACGAAGGTCAGCATAGCGCCAACAAACATACCAACCAGAACGGTGGGGCTGGTAAGGTTGAAGTTCAGAACTTCTGTAGTCTTGGTCTGGACAATGTTGACATAGGAGACAAGCAGAGCCAGAGCAGTCAGGGAAGCGGAGCCGATAGCAAAGCCCTTGCCGGTAGCAGCGGTGGTGTTACCCAGGGAGTCCAGAGCGTCGGTACGGTCACGAACTTCTTCGGGCAGACCGGCCATCTCGGCAATACCGCCGGCGTTGTCGGCAACGGGACCATAAGCGTCGGTAGCCAGAGTGATGCCCAGAGTGGACAGCATGCCAACAGCGGCGATGCCGATACCATACAGACCCTGGTTGAACTCAGCGGTGAAAAGACCGGTAGAGTCAAGAATGTTCATGGTGCCGCCTGCAGCAAAGTAGCTGACCAGAACAGCAACAGCAACAACAAGGATGGAAGCCAGGGTGGACTTCAGACCGAGGGAGATACCACCAATGATGATGGTAGCAGCGCCGGTTTCGGAAGCTTCAGCCAGCTTCTGGGTGGGCTTGTAGTTATCAGAGGTATAGTACTCGGTGAAGTAGCCGATAAGGCAGCCGCCGAGCAGACCACAAACGATGGAGATATAAACGCCAAGCCAGTTGCCGGAGCTGCCAAGGATGAAGTAGCAGAGGGGAATGGCAACGATAGCAGACAGAATAGCTGCGGTGTAGGTACCGGTTCTCAGGCTCTTGAGGAGACTGAGCTGAGTAGCGTCTTCCTTGGTTTTGATAAGGAAGCAGCCGATGAGAGAACAGATAACGCCTGCGACAGCGATAGCTATGGGCAGCATCATGCCTTCCCAGCCATAGCCGGCAGCAGTACCGAGAGCAAAGGTAGCAAGAATGGAGCCAACATAGGACTCATAAAGGTCAGCGCCCATACCGGCAACGTCGCC
>CAZIPP010000064.1:0-7710 GCA_964541215.1 uncultured Oscillospiraceae bacterium | reverse complement strand
TGATGATAGCCGAGAGCCGTACCGAGGAAAAGGATGTGATGGTGAAGGTGGTAGTGAATCTGATAAATAAGGAAAACAAGTAACTATATGTCATTTTTCGGGCAGAGTCTTCAATTACTCGTCAGAAGAACGTAGAATACTCGAATAATCTGAGAACATAAGCTTTATCTTTTGTTGAAGAAGAGAAATAAAACAAAACATTTGTTTATAATGATTGCATTATATATCTTTGAGGTATCTAAAGAATCAAGATATGTATTTAGGAAAAAGGGAAATAGCAAATATAGCGAAATACGAAGAGCAACGGAAGAAAAGCATTGAGTATAAACCCGATGCAACCGTTGCCGCTTTTAGCGAATTAGAGGATATCATCAATAAATCCCAGATAGCGAAGCAGTATTTCGGAAAGTCACAAAGTTGGTTTTCGCAACGCTTGAATGGATACGGTACTGAAAAAGTCTGTAGCCTTTAAGGAAGAGGAATACCATCAACTGGCAGAATCATTTCGTGATATCGCCAAGAGGTTACAAACTCATGCAGATGAGATTGATGCAGCAAAGTATGAATAAAATTATCTAGAAATTTATTATCATGAAAAAACTTTCCATATCTCAATCATTAAGAAAAGAACATCGTCATCAACCTATTGATAAAGCTTCCTTTGATAATTTTAAGATAGCTTTGTCTAAGCTGTTTCGTAACATTAACGATGGCCAACGGGAGGAAACACAAAAAGAACATCTGAAAATGTTTCTTGTGGAGTCATTTTATGGAAATTATTATGCAGCAAGTGAAGAGGATATTGATCTTGTTGTAAAAACGGGTAGTTCATTCAAGAACGATTCTGCTCTTTTAATTGAAGCAAAAAGCACTATAAATAGGGCAGAAATGATAACTACTAACAAATTGAATGGGAAAGCACTGCAAGAGTTATTGTATTATTATCTACATGAGAGGGAACTGAAAGGCAATATCAACTTGAAGTACATGATTGTAAATAATGTATATGAGTTCTTTATTTTTGATGCACATGAATTTGAACGGAAGTTTTACAATAATAAAGCACTATTGAAAAAATTCCATGATTTTAAAGATGGACGATTGTCTGGAAACAAAACAGGATTCTTTTATGAGAAAATTGCTTCTGAATATATTGCTAAGGCTGAAGAAAATTTAGAGTGTACTCATTTTGACCTAAGGGATTATGAAAAGTATTTGAAAGATGAAATCAAGGGTAAAAAGAAATTGGAAGAACTTTATAAAATATTCAGTGATACCCATTTGATGAAGAAACCAATACGCAATGATAGTAATACTTTAAATCAGGATTTTTATAATGAGTTGTTGCATATTATCGGATTACAGGAAATGAAAGTGGATAATAAGCCTGTCATCGTAAGGTTGCAGGAAGAAGATCGAAATTCAGCTTCTTTGTTAGAGAATACTATCAAACAACTTTCTGGATTACACCCGTATACGAAAGCCACATGGAAAAATTATGGAGAAACTGCTGATGAAAGAATTTTTAATGTAGCTTTAGAACTATGTATAACATGGATAAACAGAATTCTTTTTTTGAAACTATTGGAAGGCCAATTGTTGAAATATCATAATGGAAACTCAAATTATAAATTTCTGTCATATGAAAAGATAAAGGACTATGACGATTTGAAGCGGTTGTTTTTTGATGTATTGGCCAAAGACTATAATATCCGTGATGTCGAAGATATTGAAGGGTTTGAAAACGTCCCATATCTTAATAGTTCCTTGTTTGAAGAAACAGAGTTAGAGCGAACGTCGCTTAAAATAAGCGCTCTTTCTCAAAGAAAGGATATGACTTTATATAAGAAGAGTGTCCTCCTGAAATCGAAGAAGAAATTGGATGTTGTCGAGATGAATCCATTGAATTATCTGTTTTCTTTCCTTGATGCATACGATTTTTCAGGAAATGGTGATAGTATAAAAAAAGAGCAAAAAACGTTGATAAATGCTTCTGTACTAGGCCTAATTTTTGAAAAGATAAACGGACATAAAGATGGTTCTGTTTTTACGCCTGGTTACATTACTATGTATATGTGTCGTGAAGCGATAGTGCGTACAGTTATACAGAAATTCAACGAATGTTATGGGTGGTGCTGTAAGGATATTATGGACCTTGAAAATCAATTTGAAAACATTACTGATAAAGAAGCAAATCAGGTTATTAATTCAATACATCTTTGTGATCCATCGGTAGGCTCTGGTCATTTCCTCGTTTCTGCTCTTAATGAGATTATCAGATTTAAATTTGAACTTGGTATACTATGTGATCGCACGGGAAAACGAATTCGCCGTAGAGATTACAATTTTACAATAGACAATGACGAATTAATAATCACGGAAGATGACGGAAAAGAATTTATATACAATCCTCAAAATAATGAAAGTCAGCGTATTCAGGAAATGCTTTTTCATGAAAAGAAAACTATTATTGAGAACTGTTTGTTTGGTGTAGATTTGAATCCGAACTCTGTTAAGATATGTAGTCTTCGTTTGTGGATTGAGTTATTAAAGAATACTTATTACACAAAGGAAAGTAATTTTAGGCATCTTGAAACGCTTCCAAATATAGATGTTAATATTAAATCAGGTAATTCACTTGTACATCGCTTTGACTTGAATGCTAATATTAAAGAAGTATTAAAAAATACAGGAATTTCTATCAAGGAATATAGGAATGCGGTTTCTCGATGTAAAAGCGCAAGCAAAGATGAGAAAGCTGAATTGGACAAAATGATTGATGAAATCAAGCAAACTTTGCATACTGAAATAAGTAATACGGATAAGAGAAAGGTAACTCTTAAAAAGAAAGAGGTAGAACTTTCCTTGATGCATACGCGTTTGTTTGATTTGAATAAGGCGGAGAAAGCTCGAATTGAGATTATTGAAAAAGAGATAAAAGATTTGAAGGTACAAATTGCAGCAATAGAATCTAACAAGATATTCATTAATGCATTTGAATGGCGTATAGAGTTCCCTGAATTGCTTGATGATGAGGGCAATTTTATGGGGTTTGATTGTGTGATAGGAAATCCACCTTATATCCCACTGCAAAAGATGGGTACAGATTCAGACTCTCTTGGTAAACTAGGGTATATTACCTATGACAAAACGGGGGATATCTGTACTTTGTTCTATGAAATGGGGATAAATCTTTTGAAAGAGAATGGAAATTTACTTTATATCACTACAAATACTTGGATGCGCAATCAATATGGAGAAAATCTTAGACGTTTTCTTGTAGAGAAGACTTCACCGAATACACTGATAGATTTTCAGAATTTTCATGTATTTGATTCTGTTACTGTTTGTACCAATCTTTTGTTTTTACAAAAAAAAGAATACGATGGACAAACTAAAACATGTGCCATAGAAAAGAAAGAATTCACCCTAAAGGAAATAGACAATTATTTTAATCAAAACTTGTCGGTTTTTACTTTTAGACCAGATGAATCGTGGATAATACTCTCACCCTTTGAAAGAGAATACAAACGAAAAGTAGAAGTGATTGGGGTTCCATTAAGAGAGTGGAATGTGGAGATATTTAGGGGTGTTACTACAGGAAGTAAAGCGTTTATTATTTCATCTGAAATTAAAGAGGAAATACTTAATGAATGTACAACTGTAGAAGAGTACACAAGAACAGCTAAAATTATTCAACCAACTCTTCGTGGTATGGATATAAGTAAATATCAAGTAAATTTTGAGAAATGGATGATTGCGACATTTCCGTCCTTAAAATATAATATAGATGATTATCCTTCTTTGAAAAAATACTTGCTTTCTTTTGGCGCTGAAAAGTTAGAACAAACAGGTATGCTTCATATTGTTAATGGTGAGAAAATAAAAGCTAGAAAGAAAACTAACAATAAATGGTTTGAGACACAAGATAATATATCTTACTGGGACAAGTTTTCTCAACCGAAAATAGTTTGGGGTGAAATTTCTGATAAATCTAAATTTTTCCTTGATGAGTCTGATGGCTATTATTGTGAAGCAACAAGTTTCCTAATGACTGGTGATGACCTTTGGTATATTCTTGCTTGTTTAAATTCGTCTATAATAGAAAAATATTTTGCTAGCGTAGGAACAAAGACGGGAGAAGGTACATTAAGGTGGAAAAAATATAAAGTGTTGGATATTCCCATTCCTCCAATTAATGATGAAGTTCTTAAAGATAGAATAGTGTCGTTGGCAAAGGAAACACAAAGACAAAATGGGAAAGCTGATGACCTAATTCGTGAATTGGATTCTCTTATACGAGGATTGTATGGATTTGAATAATAGAGTAATAATAAAAAGGAACTTATGAGTAAATCATATTTGACAGGTAATATTCATTTCTCATTTTCTTTTAATCTTACTTATATAAATGAAATGGAAGATGGAGTAAGAAAAGAAAAAACATTGGAATGGGAAAGTAATTGTATATATAATGCTATTATTCAAGATATTGATGGAGAGATATTTATTCAACTAATAGACTTTAATAAAGAAGGTAATGAAGACTCTATTAGTTTTATGAATAGACAATGGAATGATTATATCCCTTATTTTGAATTTGGTAAGTATTTGGTGATACATGAGGCATACATAAACAAAATCCCTATAAGGTTGGATTTATCATCTACTTGTTTAAGAGGTATGACTTCAGCAAACGATTGTTATTGTCGTTTTTATATCGATAAATATCAGTATTCATATGCTCAAGAAAATGATGAATCTTCAAATTCACATTACTTATCTAATACAAGTAAGAACTTAGTAGGTGATATTTGGGGGTTGGGTCTTTTAATAGGAAATGTTGAATCTAAAAGATTAACATTTGATGAAGATATTTCATGTGTTATTAATATGAATAATAAATCTGAGTTATTCCCTATAATAATAGATTTTGATAGTACCTCTTTGTTACAAAATGAACAAGAATTCAGGTTGTTATGTGATATAATTTCTTTTTATTATGCAATACCAATAGAATGTTGCATATCTGTAGAATTTGATAAAGATTTAGTTAAGGTAACTAGAGAAATATCTCATTATAATGTATGTCAAAAGACGAATAAAAATAGGAATCTATGTTATTTAAATTATGGAATATCTCATCGTTTTATAGATTTCCTGACAACAATATATGATAATCGAAGTAAGTTGGAAGATAAATTGGAGTTGCTTCATACAACAATAAATGATTATGTTAGATCGTTTAGTCTGGATGAGAGGGCTCGTTTCCTTGTTTTGTATTCTATTTTAGAAACTTACTCAAGGAAAATGGGAAAGGAGAATGTTGATGAAAGTTTAGCGGAATTATATGATAAATTGAAATGTGTTTTTTCTGGTATGTATCGTGAGTTTCTTTCCAAAATAGATGAAGATATGAAGAAAAAGATAAAGATTAAAACTCTTTGGAAAAATGCAAAATCATGTTTCTCTTATCCAATTAAACATTCTATAGTTAGATTGTTTGAGAAATACAATATTGATAATACGAAAATAAACAAAGAAATAGAGAAGGTAGGATTACCTTGTGGGGAAGATAAAACTATGAAAACTATTTCTGATTTAAGAAACCAACTTATGCACAATAGAAATGTGGATAACATATTTAAATTACCTATGGATGTAATAAATTCAAAAATGTCTTTTGCGGTATGTATAATATTGTTGTATAATTTAGGCTTTAGTAATATTACCTTTTATAACGATTGGTCATTATTGTCAATACTAAAAGTAGATTCTAATGATTAATTATTTTTATATGATGTTTTTTAATTATGGAAGTAAACGAAAGATAAAGTATTATGCTACCAATAAATGTCACCGAACTATTAGAACAAAACCGTATAGAGTCCAATCGGATAGAATATAAGAAAGGTTGGAATCCTACGGCTATCTATCATACTATTTGTGCCTTTGCCAATGACTTTGAGAATTTGGGAGGCGGTTATATTGTTGTGGGTGTAGAAACGGATAATGAAACGGGAAAAGTAATTCGTCCTGTATGTGGTATTGCGGAAGAAGAATTGGATAAGATTCAGCAAAACATGGTCGGTTTTAACAACAAGTTTATACCCTATTATCAGCCCCAAATATCAGTAGAGGAAATAGACGGGAAGAAGGTATTTGTCATTAGGGTATCAAGAGGGCAAAACCGTCCTTATACCATTCCTATAGATGTAACGGTCAAACAGTCGAATCCGGCTTTTTATGTTCGTTCGGGTACGAGTAGTATTGTGGCAAAAGGTGAGGTGTTGGATGAGTTGCGGGATATGGCAAGCAGAATACCATTCGTGGAAAGAGGAAATCCACAGATAAATCTTTCGGATATATCTCGTATTCATCTCAAGGATTATTTGTTGAAAGTAAACAGCCGCTTGCGTGAAGTGGATTTGTCTTCGGACGCCAATCTGATGGATGTGCTTGAACAAATGGATTTGTTGGATGGCCCGACAGAGAGTCGGATGATAAAGAATGTGGCAGCCATGATGTTTTGTCGTCATCAAGAGCAGTTTTTTCCTGTGACATTGGCTCGAATGGCTATTTTCCACGAAGGACGGGAAAAGAATCCGAATAATTTCAAGGCATTTCCTATCATTAAAGGTACAGTACCCGAAATGATTGATAAGGTGTTGGAAACATTGAAAGTCAATGTTATTCAAGAACGTATAATCAAACCTAAGGATGATGCACGTTCCATTCGGTTCTTCAATTATCCATATCAGGCATTGGAAGAGGCGGTGGTAAATGCATTCTATCATCGCGACTATCAGGTGTATGAACCTGTTGAAATCACCATTGAACCGCATCGCATCAGTATATTGAGTTTTTCGGGTCCTGACCGCTCAATCAGTATGCAAAGCATTAAGGAAGCTCGTTCGTTACGTTCACGTCGATATAGGAACAGAAGATTGGGTGATTTCTTGAATGGACTGAATTTGTCGGAAGGTTGGGCTACGGGTATTCCAACCATTCAAGATGAATTGAAGAAGAATGGTTCGCCATACGCTACGATAGAAACGGATGAAGACCGTACTTTCTTCTTGATAGATATACCTTGTCATCCTGAATTCTTGAAGAAAGAAGAGGTTGTCACAACCTTGTCACAACCTGTATCAACCTTGTATCAAGCTTGGCTGTTAGTGATGGATGAAGTGATGAAAAATGCCTCTACGGATAGCCCTGAGCGGATTTTAACACTTTGTATCAACCTTGTATCAACCTCGTATCAACCTCTGTCTCAACCTTTGGCTGAAGCTGTTGAATATTGGAGGAAATCGGATTCTTACGGGTTTATATTGGAATTGTTGACTATATTATTAGAATCGACTTCAATGAAAGGCTTGTTGGAAAAAGCAAAACTGAAGAGTAGGATTAGATTGGCACAATATTATGTGAGGCCATTATTGGAACTTGAGTTGATAGATATGAAATATCCAGACAATCCGCATCATCAGAAGCAGCAATATGTGTTGACGGAAATTGGGAAGATGTTGTTGGAAAGATTGAAGTTATAGGATTATATGATTTATGCAATTGAAATTGCACAATTAGATTTAAATTAAAAAGGATTATGCTACCAATAAATATCACCGAACTATCAGAACAGAACCGTATAGATTATGATAACAACAGATAAAATCCGAGCATTGCTCAACGACATAGAAAGTGACC
>CAZIPP010000063.1:0-7754 GCA_964541215.1 uncultured Oscillospiraceae bacterium | reverse complement strand
TTACTGCATAACATTGAAGAACTTGTCGTGGATGACCTGCATGGCTTTTTCGGAGTCTTCAGGATCGATCAGGACAGAGACCTTGATCTCACTGGTGGAGATCATATGTATGTTGATGTCGGCTTCATACAGAGCTTCGAACATGAGAGCCGCAACACCGGAGTTGTTTGCCATGCCTGCACCAACGATGCTGACCTTGGCAATGGCATCAGTGGTGTTGATATGATCGAAACCGATAAGATGCTTCTTCTCTTCCAGAATACGCTGAGCCTCTGCCAGGCTGTCTTTTTCTACGGTGAAGCTGATATCCTTGGTATCGCCGCGTCCAATGGACTGGAGGATGATATCTACGTTTATCTTTTCCTTTGCCAGCAGGGAGAATATACGGTAAGCAATACCGGGCTTATCTTCCAGTCCTACCAGTGCTATACGAGCTATATTCTTATCGCAGGCTACGCCGCTTACATGTGTCTTTTCCAATTTTGCATCCTCCTTGACTATCGTACCCGGCTTTCCAGAGAAGCTGGAAAGAACCTCCAGGTTCATGTTGTATGTTTTCGCCATTTCGACGGATCTGTTGTGAAGTACCTTTGCGCCCAAAGTTGCCAGTTCGAGCATTTCATCGTGGGTGATCTCATCCAGCTTCTTTGCGCCTTTGACCACTCTGGGGTCAGCAGTGTAAACGCCGTCTACGTCAGTATATATCTGACAAAGGTCAGCTTTAAGAGCTACCGCCAGAGCCACGGCTGTGGTGTCGGAGCCGCCTCTGCCGAGAGTCGTTATATCATCATATTTATTAATGCCCTGGAAACCGCAGACGAGAACTATCCTGTTTCTGTCCAGTTCTTCCTGAATTCTGGAGCCGGAAACCTTTTTTATACGGGCGTTGCCGTACTGAGAACTGGTCTCCATGCCCACCTGCCAGCCGGTAAGGGAAACCACAGGAAAACCCATTGCGCCGATAGCCATTGCCATCAGAGCAACAGACACCTGCTCGCCGGTGGACAGAAGCATATCCATCTCACGCTTTGAAGCTTTAGGGTTTATTTCATTGGCCTTTTCGATAAGGTCGTCGGTGGTGTCGCCCTGAGCGGACAGAACCACAACTACCTGATTCCCGGCCTTATAAGTATTTGTAATTATCTCGGCTACGTTTCTTACTCTCTCTGCATTTGCGACAGATGAACCGCCGAACTTCTGGACTATCAGTCCCATATTGTATCCTTCCTTCCTTGTTTAGGGTACTTGCAATATATTATATTCCCGTTTAGTCCAGCACGCTAATAACAGACAGGACTTCACAGCCCGCGGACGCGGCATCAAGACCGTATTTGCTTACAGGTTCGGTAATAAAACCGATCTGACCTTCGATTTGATGGGGAATAACAGTTATCTTGCCAAATTTTGCTTTTGCTTCCTCTTCTGACATGGACGCGCGGACAAACCATCTCATAGGATACGCGTCCGAATCAGCTACATAATCGTCACTGCCATCTGCCCAGTGGATATATTTTCTGGATTCCACGTGCTTGCTGGCATCGATAACATCGGCAACAACAGCAGATGCTGTGGGCAATTTGCCTGCGCCTTTGCCATAGAACATAACATCACCAATGGCGTCGCCCTTGACGATGATGGCATTGAACACATCTTCAACATTCGCCAGCTGATTCTCCTCGTCCATAAGGTGCGGAGCAACATATATTATCAGCTTGCCTTCTTCGTTCAGTATGGCACGACCAAGAAGCTTTACCCTCATTCCGGCAGCAGAGGCAAAGGCAATGTCATCGGCAGTGATGGCTGTTATGCCTTTTGTTTTGACCTGACGGGGGTAAACATGCTTTCCGAAAGACAGCGCTGCCAGAATACATATCTTGCGGCAGGCATCAAAGCCTTCGATATCCGCAGTGGGATCGGCTTCGGCGTACCCTTTCTGCTGAGCATCTTTCAGCACTTCATCAAAAGGCAGACCCTGACGGATCATTTTTGTAAGTATATAGTTTGTGGTTCCGTTAAGGATACCGTAAACTTCTGTAAGCTCATTGGCGGCCAGACACTGGTTCAGCGGACGCAGGATAGGTATTCCGCCGCCAACGCTAGCCTCAAACAGCAGGTTAAGGTTCTTTTCCTTTGCCAGAGTCAGAAGCTCGCAACCATGCTCGGCGATAAGCTCTTTATTGGAGGTGACAACACTTTTACCGGCATGAAGCGCTCTGCGGACATAGTCCAGCGCAGCGCCGCAGCCGCCGATACATTCGGCCACTATGGTAACCTCGGGGTCATTTTCTATAACAGAAAAATCTTTGACTATCAGATCTTCAAAGGGATCTCCGGGATAATCACGCCGGGTCAGGATGTATTTAACATCAATATCCGCTCTTGTTTTGCCGGCTATGGTACGTCCGTTTTTATGGATCACTTCCACAACACCGGAGCCTACTACACCATAGCCCAGTACAGCTATCTTTGCCATATTTATGTTCCTATGCTACCGGAGCATATCCTTTCTTGCTGCAATGTATTTTTAATCTTTTCCAAATCACGTACTTGAAGCTTTTTATTAACCACCGGGTATTTCAGCCTTTACCACGCCGGTGATTTTACCGATTTTTTCCAACAATTCTTCTATGGAAACACTCATGGAACGCGTCTGTGCAGAAATGCTCACGGAAGCGCAGCCATTGGATGGTATGCTCTGATTGATGGTAAGAATATTTGCCCCGGAAGCAGCAAACAGCGACAGTATGGATGACAGCACTCCCGGTTCATCCTTCAGCACCAGATGGAACGTCATAATGCGCCCTGCTGTCAGATCCTGAAACGGCATAATGGTGTCGCGATATTTATAATATGCGCTGCGGCTGATGCCTGTCATCATTGCTGCCTGATGGATGGTCTTTACTTCGCCTGTTTCCAAAAGTCGCTTTGCCTCTGCCACTTTCAGAAAAACCTCAGGCAATGCTTTGGCTTCAACCAGATAATATTTCGGCAGTTTGTCCATAGATAAACCCCTTTCGTCTATATCCAGTGGGCATTTGTATTTGTCTTGTCAACATTTTATCATGTCGCTCTTGCTTTTTCAACGTGGAATAATATACAAAAACATACTGCCGGCAAAGCCGGCAGTTGTAATATTTTTGACCGTGTCAGTTCTGGTTCTTCATGTTGTATCCTGCAAAGGTATCTTTCATAAGTGTCAGATGTTCCGCCAGCATATCAACCTTTCCTTCAGGAAGTCCACTCAGAAAATCGCTGTAAAATGCGTCTATCTCATCATGGAACATCTGCGCTCTCTGATATCCCTCTTCCGTAAGGTATATCTTCTGAACTCTGCCATCGCTGCCGGAGATCTCTCTTCTTAAAAGCCCGCTCTTTTCCATATTTCTGACAGATACGGAAAGGCTTGGCATACCTATGCTGCAAATCTCAGAAAGCTCGGAAAGCGTACAGCCTTCATTGAACTTAAGTATAGTCAGCACACGGGGCTGACCGCTGTATAGACCTGCGTTGGAAGACATCTTTCTTTCCATCTTGGAAAATTCATACATCAATGAAAAGATAAGGCTTCCGAATTCTAACCTGTTCATCGCTTTAGTCCTTACTCACTCTTTTCTATATTGCTTCTAACCTTCTGAAGCTGATCAGCCAGCTCTGAAAGCTGCTCGTCACTGATGCCAACAGTAAGTATCTCCTCTATTTCATGGCAAAGACCCTCCAGCTGGCGCTGTACCGCAAGACCCTTTTCAGTCAGGGTAATACTCTTATTGCGGGCATCCGCCGCTCTGCGCTTGCATTCCACAAATCCCTTGTTCTCAAGATTACGAACAAGACTGGAAATGGAGGATGCCTTGATGCCCAAAGCACTTTCCAGATCCCGCTGATTCACGTCTCCCACATCCTGCTGACGAATAAGATACGCCATAACTCTTGACTGAGGAAAAGTAATATCGTACTGTTCAAAAGCTCTGTTGAAACACTGTGTAATGGAATGGGAAACCTGAGTTACAAGGAAACCTATACCTCTATCGTTCTGAAACGAATCTCTCTTCTCGCTCATTGTTTCTCCTCCGTAAAATTATTTAGATGGTTAAAATATACACCAAAGCATCATATTTCGTCAACCAATAAATTGTAATGGCACAAATTGACCAGTGATGTTCACCTTATGCATATACATTATATTATGGTATGAACCACATTGATTCTTCGCATAACATTGGATTATACTATTCATAATGAATAAGGAGGGTATCTGAAATGTCATTCATCAAAGAAAAAACAAATGCCGTCAGAGCTTTTTGCAGACAGTTCAGCGATATGCAGATCCCTGCTTTTTCCGCATATACTGCTTTTTTTGTTATCCTTGCTGTTTTTCCCACAATAATGCTGCTCATGTATCTCATAAGACTGACACCCATATCTGAACAGCAGTTGATAGTCCTTGTTGACGAACTGGCGCCGGAGGTCATCCGTCCCCTGCTGGCTCTTGCATCAAGTGAGCTTTATTCAAAGCTTTCCGGAACCTTCATTGGCATTACAGGCTTTACGCTTGTATGGTCTGCATCCCGATGCATGGTGGGGCTTATCAACGGTCTTAACTCTGTATATCGAGTGGATGAATCGCGCAATTACTTTGTTAAGCGATTCATAGCGTTCTTCTATATGGTACTTTTCATAATAGTGCTGATCCTGCTGCTTTTATTACATGTATTCTGGAATTTTGTCTTAACAATGGTAACTCAATATATAGATTTTGTATTCCGGCTCCCGATAGATATCCTTCGATACATCGTAATTTTGTGTTTGCTTACTCTTCTGTTCATGCTTGTCTATAAGGTTTTCCCAAACAGGAAAGCCAGATTCCGCCCACAATTCCCCGGCGCTGCTTTCTCAGCAGTCGGCTGGATGGTCTTCACCTGGCTGTTTTCCATATACATCAATAACTTTTCTGACTACACCTATCTTTACGGCAGCCTTACAGCCATTGTGCTTGCCATGCTGTGGATGTATTTCAGCATGATGATCCTTTTTCTTGGCGGCGCTATAAATGTTTATCTGGATAAAAAACGTGGCTAACCGGCAGAATATTTCTCTTTGATCCAGCCGCAGACATACTCAGCAAAGCTTCTGGTAGCTGGGCTTTCTTCCGCGCCCGAAGCAAGAGCAAGTCCTATGGTTCGGCTGCAGGGCGGGTCAAGTTCCAGTGCTTTGAGGCTGCTGTCACGCCCCTTGAGCAGCAGCTCCGGCATTATGGAAATACCCAATCCCTGCTCAACCATAGCAATGATCGCATAGTCATCCTTTGTTGTAAATTTTACATTCGGCTTTACTCCCAACGCTTCCAGCGCACGGCGCGAATCATGGTCAGAGCTTTCAAGCAGCGTTATAAAAGGCTCATTTGCAGCCAGTTCAACAGGAAAGCTATCCAAAGCAGCGTATTTATGATCCTTTGGCAGTACCGCCAGCAGCCTGTCGTCCATCAAAGGAATGCACCGGCAGCCAATGTCGCACGGCAGTGCAACAAATCCCACGTCCACAGACCCCTCACTGAGCCATTGCTGAACATCGTGGTAGTCGCCATTCAGCAGCTTGAACTCGATGCGGGGGTACTTTTCCTGAAATCCTTTTATCATTCCCGGCAGCCAGTGGACAGCCACAGAAGTGAACGCTCCCACGCGAACCGTGCCGGAATCAAGCCCGTGTATCGAGTCCACTATCTGTTTTAGCTGCTCGGAGCAATTTACTATATTGCGCATCACAGGAAGCACCCGCTCCCCTTCATCAGTCAGGCGAACTCCGCCTCTTCCGCGGACAAGGAGAGAAAAACCAAAATCGTCCTCTATACCGTTAATTATATGACTGACTCCCGACTGAGTCATACCCAAAGCCTCAGCTGCTTTGGTAAGGCTGCCCAGCTCCACAACTTTCACAAACGTTTCATATTTCCTTATGCTCATATTCAACGCCTCTTTGCATTAGTATCTTTCATGTATAATTAGACTTTAAGTACCAACGGTTTAATTATACATGAATTTTTGTAATGTTCAATACAAGTTTTTGTAATTTTATAGTTGATTTTTTGCTAAGTTTTAAGTATAATGCAGTTATCAATTTGAGATTGTAATGATATGCATTACATTTTTTCATGCAAAGGAGAAGGAAAATGAATATTAGTGAACTTATTGTATTTGTAGTCTACCTTCTGTTCATGGTAGGCATAGGCGTTTACTTCTTTGTCCGTTCAAAAGAAGGCAACGAAAAGGATTACTTCCTTGGCGGACGTCAGATGGGTGCCTGGGTATCAGCGCTGTCTGCCGGCGCTTCCGATATGAGCGCATGGGTGCTTATGGGTCTTCCCGCTTCCATCTACGCTTACGGCATGGGTCAGACCTGGATAGCCATTGGTCTTGGCATTGGTTACACCTTAAGCTGGCTGTTTGAAGCTCCCAGACTTCGCAAGTTCTCCATCAGAGCCAACGACTCCATCACTATACCCCAGTATCTGACCAACCGTTTCATGTCCTCCAGCATGGTACTGCAGATCATATGCGCCGTTATTTTCCTCTTTGCCTATACCATTTACGCCGCTTCCAGTATCAAAGCCTGCGGTACCCTGTTCAACACTGTTATGGGAATTGACGCAACCGTTGCCATGTACATAGCTGCCGGTATCATTATCGTTTACACTTTCCTTGGCGGCTTCAGCGCTGTTTGCTGGACCGACTTCTTCCAGGGTCTGCTGATGCTGGGTGCTCTTCTGATAGCTCCTATCTTCGCCGCTTTCGCTCTGGACACCAGCACCGCAAACACCGCCATGCCCGAAGGTTATTGGAGCCTGTTCACCAACTGGAAAGAAATTGTCTCCGGTCTTGGCTGGGGACTTGGCTACTTTGGTATGCCCCATATCATCATCCGCTTCATGTCCCTCAAGTCCGACAAGGAACTGAAAAAATCTGCCAAAATCGGTATCAGCTGGACTGTACTTATCCTTATTTTCTCCGTTGCAGCCGGCTGCATTGGTCGTATGTTCCTCGGCTTTGACCAGAACATCGCCGATAACTCTCTGGTATTCATCACCATGGTCAGAAAGATATTCCCCGGCATCATCTCCGGCATTCTTCTTTCCGCCATTCTTGCAGCTGCCATGAGCACTGCCGACTCTCAGCTGCTGGCTTCTGCCTCCGCATTTGCCAGTGACGTTTATAAGCCCGTCATCCGCAAAAACAACGCTTCTGACAAGGAAATGCTTTGGGCAGGTCGTATCGTGGTCCTTGCCATTTCCGTTATCGCAGTTATTATCGCTTCCAATCCCGGTGCCGGTTCCATAATGGATCTCGTTTCCAACGCCTGGGGCGTATTTGGTGCCGCATTTGGTCCTGCCATTATACTGTCCCTGTTCTGGAAGCGCTTCACCTTCAGCGGCGCTATCGCCAGTATCATTGTTGGCGCTGCTGTTGATATCCTGTGGCTGGTCTTCCTTGCCGGTACCGGTATTTATGAGATCATTCCCGGCTTTGCCGCAGCTCTCATCGCTGCCATTGTTGTATCTCTTGCAAGTAAAGCTCCCGGCAAAGAAGTTGAACAGCTCTTCGACGAAGCCGTTGCTCTTGAAGACTAAAACACAAAACACCGCATCGTGCATGACGATGCGGTGTTCAGCGTGTCAAAATAGTCCTTTGGACCATTTTGACACGGTTTCTCAGTTTGCTGCATCGCACTCAAACTCCTACAAAAGCAGGAGTTTTCGCACGTTT
>CAZIPP010000062.1:0-7892 GCA_964541215.1 uncultured Oscillospiraceae bacterium | reverse complement strand
TGGTTGACTCAACGCCGACATTGCACATACCGTTATCGATTATCGCGTCAATCTTCCCGGACATATCCTCTATCACATGAGCCGCACTGGTGGGACTGGGGCGACCTGAGGTGTTTGCCGACGGCGCAGCTATGGGCACTCCTGCGAGAGCTATCAGCTTTCGGGTCACATCACAGTCGGGACAGCGGACAGCTACGGTATCAAGTCCCGCAGTTGTTCGCTTTGGCACGATATCCCTAGCTTTAAGCACCATTGTCAGCGGTCCCGGCCAGAACAGCTGAGCAAGTTTCCTTGCAGTGTCGGGTACGTCATGGCAGTATTTTTCAATTTCGTCTGCGCCGGAAAGATGAAGTATCAGTGGATTATCCTGCGGACGACCTTTTGCAAGAAATATCTTCAATACAGCATCTTCATCCAGTCCGTTGGCACCCAGTCCGTAAACAGTTTCTGTTGGGATAGCCACAAGACCGCCGCTTCTGATAATTTGGGCACAGGTCACCGCATTTTCATCGGTTGGAGCCAAAACAAGAGTGTCTGTCATTCCTCTTCCCCTGCTCTCAGCTTTTCTGCCTGATATGCTGTTACAAGGCTTTCGATTATTTCGTCAAGATCGCCGTTCATTATCTGCTCTATCTTATAAAGAGTCAGACCTATTCTGTGGTCGGTAACCCGTCCCTGAGGGAAGTTATAGGTACGGATACGCTCGCTGCGGTCACCAGTACCAACCTGGCTCTTGCGCTCACTGGCCTGAGCGGCTATCTGCTTTTGCTGCTCTGCTTCATACAAACGGGATACCAGTATCTTCATTGCACGGTCTCTGTTTTTATGCTGACTGCGTTCGTCCTGACATTCGACAACAGTACCGGTGGGAAGATGGGTTATTCTTATCGCGCTTTCGGTTTTATTAACATGCTGACCGCCCGCGCCGGAGCTGCGGAAGGTATCTATCTGAAGGTCAGCGGGATTTATCTGGAAATCAAGCTCCTCCATTTCAGGAAGAACGGCAACAGTAACAGTTGAAGTATGGATGCGTCCGGAAGCTTCTGTCTCGGGTACACGCTGGACGCGATGAACACCGCTTTCAAACTTCAGCTTTGAGTAGGCGCCTTCACCGGAGATAAGGAAGCTTATTTCCTTGATGCCGCCCAGCTCAGTTTCGTTAAGGTTCATGACCTCGACCTTCCAGCGCTTTGTTTCGGCATACATGCTGTACATACGATAAAGGGAATTGGCAAACAGGGACGCCTCTTCACCGCCGGCACCGCCGCGTATCTCAACAATAACGTTTTTGCTGTCGTTCGGGTCAACAGGCAGCAGCAGTATCTTTATCTTCTGCTCCAGCTGTTCTATCTGCTCCTTGATGGCAGTAAACTCTTCCTGAGCCAGTTCTCTCATATCAGCATCCAGCGGAGAATCAAGCATCTCACGCAGATCGTCCCTTTCCCTGAGGGCAGAGTCATACTGGCGGTAGGCTTCGATTATGGGTTCAAGTTCCTTTTGTTCTTTGAGTATTTTCGCAGCGGCTTTGGGGTCAGCGTAAAAATCCGGCTGCTGGCTTTTTTCCTCAAGGGATAAATATTTCTGTTCCAGAAGTTTCAGCTTGTCAAGCATTGATTCTTCTCCTTGTCAGTATTGTCAGTTTCAATTAATTATGATACCATAATTGCCTGATTCTGTAAAGGTTTGAAGGCTTTCATCAACGGAATTGCGCATCTCCGTAATGTCGCTTTATGTTGATTTTGTGTGATTAAATATTATTGTCCACAACTCCTTGACATTCCAAAGATTTATTTTGTATAATAACCTTTGTAATTATTGCTGACATTATTTGTTAGCCTCAAACTTTAGGAGGAAAGTTATGGAAGAAAAGTACGGAAAACTGCATGACAAAATAAGCTCTGTTCCCTTTACCGTTCTGGGTCAGCTGGCTATCGGGTTCTTCTGCTGCCTCGGCGGCGTTTTGACCCTTATGAACGCTATTAAAGCCGGTTCAATCAAGCCTCTGCCCATTATCCTGCTTGTTGTTGGTATTGCTCTTATTGTCTATGCTGTCCGCGCAATGATCGTTGCGAAGATCTATCTGTATGACGACGCTGTTGTCATTGTTGAAGCTCTGAAGAAGACCGTTATTATGCGTGAAGACCTTTACGCTATTTACTGGTCCTACGCAGGTGCCAACGAGATCAACTCCCGCGCTGCCAACAAAAACGTCAATACCGCTGAGTTCCTCGCCAAGGGCGGCCGTTCCATTTATAAGGTCTCCGACGGCGTTTGGAAAGACATGATGACCAAGCTCGGCGCATGGCAGGACGAATACAAGATCCCCAGAGACGTTTAATTATTGATTACATAAAAAGATAAGCTGTCATCCCGAACGTCAGCTGTGCTGACGGAGGGCTCCCCTGATCAGAAGGGGATTTCTCCGCTGATTGCATCAGCGTTCGAAATGACAGCTTTCTTTTATTTCATTTTCAGTACAAGCTCATCCTTTTCAGGCACCAGCTGACGGAGCTTAACTCCTGCGGATGCCAGCATGGCTTTTGAAGCCTTTACACCGTCTGTTTCAGCATATTTGTCAGACAAATAAACTATCTCGGATATGCCGGACTGGATTATTGCTTTGGCACATTCGTTGCAGGGAAACAGCGCAACATAGATCCTAGCGCCTTTCAGACTTCTGCCGCCGGAATTGAGAATGGCGTTCAGCTCAGCGTGAACAACGTAGGGATATTTAGTCTCGTTATCCGCACCTTCTCTTTCCCATGGGTATTCGTCGTCGGAACAGCCTTTGGGAAAGCCGTTATAGCCGGTAGACAAGATTATATTCTCTTCACTGACTATACATGCACCGACCTGAGTATTGGGGTCTTTGCTTCGCATGGACGCCAGCAGCGCTATGCCCATAAAGTATTCGTCCCAGCTTATGTAGTCTTGTCTTTTCAAGTTATTTCCTCCAATATATATGACGTGTATTTTTCGCTACTCCATTAGATATTCCAGGGGATTTCTCAGCAGGTCAGCAACGCTGACCATGCTTTCGAAATGACAGAAAAACTACCACTTGTTTTTGACTTTCTCGGCAAAGCCCATGAAGTCGGCTATCTCGATCTCTATGCCATCATCCAGCACCGCTTTTCCGGAGAACAGACCGAACACCTGATGCTGGTCGCTGCCAAGAACCACGAAATCGGTATTGGACGCTCTGTCGATAACTGGAACAAAATCCATTTCAAACCTTCCATCGCTGGAAGTGAAAGTCCATGGAGACATGAAATCGTCTTTACCGTCCTTCTGAGGGATATTGAAGCTCACATTTTCCAGTTTGTGCGCCTTGCCGTCATAAAACAGCATGTTTTCGCTGGCTGCCGAGGTATCTCCAAAGCCATAGCCGATATTGAATCCAAAGCGTTTTCCTTCCACCATGCCGGAGGCGCTGCCCCAGTACCATGTGTTTTTATATGTCCACACTCCCCTGCCCCAGTCCAGCGTACCAAAGGAGTCGGAAGGATCAAAGGTATATTCGGTATCACCTAAGGTCACTTTGCCGGAAGCCGGCATACAATTTATCTTCTGATTATAATAAAAATGTGTCTTCTTTTCAGCAAAGGGTGTTGCTATCACCATGGAATCATCAGGCATTTTCTCAAGAGAGATGCTGCCATCAATGGCTTTGCCGTCCATAAAGTTGTCCATATGGAAGGTCAGGCGGCGGAAACGCGCTCCGTTTTCATATACGATGCCATATCCTTTGCCCGATATCGCGATATCACCGGTCTCAGAACTGGAAGGCAGCCCCGTTCCGCCCATAGTTAGCCAACGCATTGGGCTTACGGTCTTTTCCCATTTTTCTTCAAAATTGATAAGTGAAATGCTGTCCAGACCCATGTAGGAATTATCATCGATGGTAAGTGCCACGGCGTAACGGCTGTTATAAACAAGGTAATAGTCCCATTCCTTTATGCGTACTCCCGAAGCTTTGATGTCTTTACGGTCGTAGCTCAAAATGAGGCTCTTTGCATATCCCTTTTGAGCAAGACTGCCATCGGGAGCAAGCAGTTTTCCGGCTTTTGTTATCTCGTACTGCATTTTGTTTTCCCTCCTCTTATCTTCTTACCTGAATTTTATCATCAGCGTGTTTTCTTGTAAAGGCAATTTTAATACATTGACATTTTTATAGATATTATTTATAATGTAATAGAAAAAATAAATTATTGAAGGGGATATGCAATTTGGCAAACAAATTTCAACCCGACAAATCCAATATTATCAGTTTCAGCCTGATGGGACCCGAAAGCGGCGCTCCCTGCCAGGTTGATTCCAATGGAGATAAGATAACCAGAATCAGACCTTATTTTTACGACAAGGATTATACCTGCACCAACTGCAACCCTTGGAAGATCGAAGCTAAGGGTAAGGTCTTTCGCGCTCCCGACCGTGTTACCATCACTCCCTTTGGTCTTGGCTACAAAGCAAGGGTATACTCTCCCAACCGGGTAATGTATCCTCTCAAGCGTGTGGACTGGGATCCCAAGGGTGAACGCAACCCTCAGAACCGCGGTAAATCCGGTTATGTGCGAATTTCATGGGACGAAGCTGCTCAGATCGTGGCAGATGAGCTTGTGCGTGTTAAGGAGAAGTATGGTCCCGAGGCTGTGCTTTGTCAGGCAGATATGCACGGCGAAGGCAAAAACGTTGCTCCCAGCCACGGCTGTCCCAACAGGCTGCTGTCTCTTATGGGCGGATACACTTTGCAGATGCGCAACATGGACAGCTGGGAAGGCTGGTTCTGGGGCGCGAAATACGTTTGGGGTTGTGAACCTGTAGGTGAAATGGCCCCTCAGACCAATCTGTATCCCGACATTGCCAACAATTCCGATATGCTGCTGTTCTGGGGCTGTGACCCTGAGACTACTCCTTTGGGAGTCGTGAGTCATATGCCCAGCCGTCTGTGCTACTGGCTGACCGAGATAGGTATAAAGAGCGTCTATGTCTGTCCTGATCTTAACTACGGCGCTGCTGTCCACGCGGACAAGTGGATCCCCATTCTGCCCAACACCGATGCGGCTTTGCAGCTTGCCATCGCTTATATTTGGCTGACTGAAGACCTTTACGATAAAGAATACATCGCCACTCACGCCTATGGTTTCGACAAGTTTGAAGACTATGTTCTCGGTCGTGAGGACGGTATCCCAAAAACTCCCGAATGGGCTTCCGAAAAGTGCGGCGTTAAGGAATGGACAATAAAGGCTCTTGCTCGAGACTGGGCAAAGAAAACCGTCAGCATTATCCATGGCAACGGCGGCTGCTACATCAGAGGTCCCTATTCCTCCGAGCCTGCACGCCTTGAAGTTATGCTTCTTGGTATGCGCGGTCTTGGAAAACCCGGTGTGCATCAGGCCAAGATGCTCGAATGGAACCTTTGGAACCGTGACTTCCCTGTCCCCTATCAGGGACAATTCACTCCTCAGATGCCCCATATCTGTGACGCGCTGCGTCCTGTTGACGGCGATGTTCCCGAGGAGATAAACATGAAGCGCTTTGTGCTTAACGATGCTCAGAAAAAAAGAGCGCCGGAGCTTATTGATCTTTTCAAGGAGCTGCCTGCGCCAAAGCAGTTTATCCCCAGAACACTTATCCACAAGGCGATTTTGGAAGGTCATGCGGAGTGGCGAGGATTGCAGTGTTTCTCCTCCAGTCAGCAGCCGGATGCCAACAACTACCGCAAACCTACTCAGCAATTTCAGTTTGAGCAGATGCAGTATCCCCGTCCGGGAATGTCTCAGATCCATATGATATGGACTGACGCTCCCTGTCAGGTCACATGCTGGAACAACGGCAATCTGACTGCCAAGGCAATGCAGCACGAATCCATCGAAACCATCGTTGCTCAGCACCCCTGGCTGGAGAACGACTGCTATTTCGCCGATCTCATCTTCCCCGTTGTTACCAAGCACGAGATGAACGATCTTGGCAACGATATGTCCAGCGGCAACTTTGTGTCCGTTTATCTGGAACAGCCTTGCTGCCCCCCTGTGGGCGAGTCCGTTTCCGACTTTGACGTATGTGCCAGAGTTGCGGAAAAGCTGGGCAAGGAATACTACGACGCCTACACCGGTAACCTTTCCGAAGAAGAAAGAGTTCGCCTGTTCTATAAAGCCACCGGATGCGAGGATTACATGACCTGGGAAGAATTCCGGAAACGCAAGATCTATGTCGTCCCCTGCAAGACTCAGGAGGAAGTTGAAGCTCTGCCCGCGGGGCTGTACAACTTCTATGACGATCCGGAAAACAATCCTCTTTCAACCCCCACAGGAAAGCTGGAATACTTCTCCACCGAGATACACAAGAATACCCCCAACGACCCGGAACGTATGCCTGTTCCCCATTGGGTAGAAAAAAGCGAAAGCCACGATGAGCGGCTTTCAAGCGAACGCGCAAAGGATTATCCTCTGCTGTGTATGTCCAACCATGGACGCTGGCGTATGCATGCCCAGTGCGATGATATTATCTGGAACCGTGAAGTTGAGACCATGAAGATAAGAGGCAAAGACGGTTATCAGTACGAGCCTGTCTGGATCCACACTTCCGAAGCTGAAAAGCGCGGCATAAAACATGGTGACATCGTAAAAGTGTTCAACGAACGTGGTATCGTTCTGTGCGGCGCATACGTTACCGAGCGCCTTATTCCCAACACCTGCTACGTTGACCACGGTTCGCGTCTTGACCCGATCATTCCCGGCTGGCTCGACAGAGGCGGCGCCATCAACACCATCACACCCACATCCCAGACCTCCAAAAATGCCACAGGCATGGCTGTAAGCGGCTTCCTTGTAGAGGTCCAAAAGGTAAGTGACGAGGAGATGGAAGGCTGGAAACGTGACTATCCTGAAGCTTTCGCAAGAAAGATCGATCCCGATGCCGGTGTGTGTCTTGAAGGCTGGCTTATCGGAGACGCAAGAAAGGAGACCAACAATGGCTAAAGCATTCGTAATAGACGTTGCAAAATGCAGCGGCTGCTATAACTGTCAGCTGGCATGCAAGGACGAACACTGCGGCAACGACTGGACTCCTTATGCCAAGCCCCAGCCCATGACAGGTCAGTTCTGGTGCAAGGTACAGGACAATGTCCGCGGCACCATACCCAAGGTCAAGATCCACTACATATCAAAAATGTGCGGACACTGCCGAAACGCTGCCTGCATGGATGCTTGTGAGCACGATGCCATCTATCGGAGAGACGACGGTTTCGTCATAATCGATCCTGAAAAGTGCGTCGGCTGCAAAAAATGTCAGGAAGCCTGTCCTTACGACGCCATATACTTCAATCAGGAACTGGGTATTGCTCAGAAATGTACCGGCTGCGCCCATCTTCTTGACAACGGCTTTAAACAGCCAAGGTGTTCTGAAGCCTGTCCCACCGATGCAATGGTGTTTGGCGAAGAAGAGGATCTTGCTGATCTGATAAAAGATGCAGTTGTGCTGCATCCGGAAGCCGGGCTTGGTCCCAGAGTGTATTACAAAAATATCCCCGGTCGGTTTATAGGCGCTACCATATATGATCCTGTGGAAAAAGAGGTCATTATTGGAGCCAAATGCGTTCTTACCGGCAACGGAAAGACGTATGAGACCGAGACCGACAGCTATGGTGATTTCTGGTTCCGGGATCTTCCGGAAGCCGAGTTCAGTCTTGAGATCACAGCAGACACGTTTAAGCCTCTGGCGTTTGAAATGCTGGATACCCACAGCGACATAAACCTCGGCGATGTGCCGATGGAAAAGCAATGATTTGAAAAGCCTTTTCCGGCAATATTTCAAGAGTCATAACCTGCAAAACCACCAATACCGAAAAAATCAAAAAAAGAACTGCCCTGCAAAGAATGCAGGGCAGTTTT
>CAZIPP010000061.1:0-7994 GCA_964541215.1 uncultured Oscillospiraceae bacterium | reverse complement strand
GCAAACTGAGAAACCGTGTCAAAATGGTCCAAAGGACTATTTTGACACGCTGTAAGCCCGGTTCGAGAAGAACCGGGCTTAAAACTATTTGATTATCTTACGTCCATCTTTTCTGGGCTTGGGATCTCCGGGCTTTGCGGCATAACCGATGGCTATGGAAGTAACATGCTTATAGCCTTCGGGAACACCAAGACGTTCCATCCACAGCTTTGCGTTGGCTTCATCATCAAATGCGCCCATGCCGCCAAGGATGCAGGTGCCAAGACCGATGGAATGGGCAGCGATGCAGATGTTTTCCTCACCAAGAGCGGGATCGATGTCGTGTCTGCTGTTGACACTGTTGAAAACCAGTATTACGCAGGGAGCGCCATAACCCAGCTTTCTGTCCATCTGAGGACCGCCACCGGGACCACCGGGACCACCGGGACCGCCGGGACCGCCGGGACCACCGGGAACACCACCGGGCATGTCTTCAGGCTTCATGTCGGGCATTTTCATACCGGGAGGAGGACCAAAGCTGCCAAATTTCTTGTCGTCTTCAGCCAACTGATTCAGCAGCTCTTTGTCGCGTACAGCCACGTAAACGGAAGTCTGCTGGTTCATGCCGGAAGGAGCCCATACAGCGCACTCAAGTACGGTATCCAGCTGCTCATCAGTGATAGGCTGATCGGTGTAGGCTCGAATGCTGCGTCGCTCGAGTATTGCTTTGATTACTTCGTTTTGAATCATGTTTCAACGTTCCTTTCCAATATATCTCATAAATATATATTACTGGAATAACGTTTAAGCGTCAAGATATTTGATAACGTTTTCACCGGCCATGTATCCACTGGCGCAGGCAAATGTGCAGGCAGAGATCATGCGTTCAACGTAATCGGTACCAACGTCACCACCGATAAGGACGCCGCGGCAGTTATCGCCGGTTGCGTACAGACCCTTGATGGGGGAACCATTGGTATCAAGAACCTGAAGATCAGAGTTTATCTTCATGCCGCCGGCAGCATTTTCCTGGAAACGTTTGCCGAAGAAGGCATAGAAGGGAGCCTTTTCGATGGGCACCATGTACTCGGGAGCCTTAAAGAAGTCAATATCATTTCCTGTGCGGCAGAATTCATTGTAGCGTTCGACCTCAGCAACGAAGGTATCAACGGGTACGCCCATGAGCTCAGCCAGCTCTTCAAGAGTATCTGCCTTTTTGGTGGGCATATCCAGCTGAGACTCCTCTTCTATCTCGTTGAGGTAATTCTTGAACAGGGCAACACCGGCATCACCGTCACGACGCATTTTGATAAGGCGGTCGGTGGTGATTTTGGCGATATTGCTGTCACAGACAGCCCAGTTGATGAACTTGGGCTGCTCAAGGAAGCGATGACGCAGGACCATGGTGTTGTCGGTCTCATTTGCCCAGCGTTTACCATCTGCATTGACGAACATCACTTCGTTTTCGCGGCTGATACATACGCCTGCAAAACCAAAGGGATGATGAGCAGGTCCAAGAGAGAGAGCCTTCATGTTCTCGTAGTCGATATCCGCGCCGATAGCGCTTGCCATCTTGATGCCATCACCGGTGCAGGTAGGCACGGAGAAGTAGTGGATGGGCTCGCCTTCCATGGCGGAAGTGGGGTTGGCTTTTGCCTGAAGCTCAGGATCGTGGGAGAAGCAACCGGTTGACATAATGCATACCTTGCAGGATATCTCAGTCTCACCGCCGGGATCGGAAGCCAGAACGCCGGTAACGGTGCCGGATTCATCGGTAATAAGCTTTGTGGCTGCGTGTTCGGTAAGTATCTCAACGCCAAACTGCTTGCACATCTCCAACATTTTCCAAACTATAAAGCTGCCGCCGCCACCGGGTCCGATAGAGGTGTCGGGACGTTTGAATTTGGGAGCGCCTTCGGTGTTGACCATCAGACCTTTACCACCCCAGGGAGTGCTGCCAACAACGAAATTGTCTTCGCAGCCGCATTTTTCACGCATCCAGTCGCACAGATGCTCGGTGGCGTGATAAACGTTGTAAACAAGATGGTGATCTTCAGCCCAAAGGGTGTCTATCATAAATTTGCGGATATCGTCCATACGTTTGTCAGGCTCACCGGCTTCGGCCAGCAGCTTGGAATAATGAACACGGAAACCGCCCGCATACCATGTATTGCCGCCGCATTTCTTGCTCTTTTCGATAACGATAACTTTTTTACCGGTCTCGCAGGCAGCCTTTGCAGCAGCAATAAGACCACTGCCGCCACCGCCTACTACCAAAACATCGCATTCACGTTTGATAAGTTCGTGTTTTTCGGCAGACGCAGGTTCTTCACCAACTTTGCTGATAACGCAGTTGTGGCAGATCTCGGCACAGGTGCCGCAGTCGATACATTTTTCGGGGTCTATCCAATACTTTGCACCCTTGAAACGGATAGCCGAAACAGGGCAGTTGACCTTACATTGATGGCAGCATGAGCAGCCTGCTGCATTGATTTGATATGCCATTTTTCTTTATCCTCCAAACATTTAGATGCTTTAATTTTAATACAAGTACAGTGGTATGTCTATTATCAAAAAGGTAACATGAATATCATTGTATATTCATGTGTCTTTACACTTTATTGTTCTAAATTATATTGTTTATTTTTTGGCAACCCCAAAAAGGGATTGCTTTGTGGATGCGAAGGTAGTAGAATAAGTGCAAATTTTATGCTAAAAATACGGAGTTTTTGAGAATGAACACGAAAGACAACCTTAATCTGACCATGCTCTGCGACTTTTATGAGCTGACCATGGCAAACGGATATTTCCAGTATGGCTATAAAGACAGGGTAACTTACTTTGACCTGTTTTTCCGCTCTGTTCCCGATAATGGAGGATTTGCAATAGCTGCCGGACTAGAGCAGGTCATAGATTATATCAACGATCTGCATTTCAGCGATGAGGATATCGAATATTTGAGAGGCAGAAACCTGTTCCCGGAAGACTTCCTTGAATACCTTAGAAACTTTGAATTCACCGGTGATGTATGGGCAGTTCCGGAAGGTACTCCTGTTTTCCCAAAGGAGCCGCTTATCTGCGTTCGTGCTCCCGCGATCCAGGCTCAGCTGCTGGAGACTTATATGCTCCTCTGTATCAACCACCAGAGCCTTATTGCCACCAAAGCAAACCGCATTTGCCGTGCGGCTCAGGGCAGAACGGTGCTTGAGTTTGGTTCACGCCGCGCTCAGGGCGCCGACGGCGCTATCCTTGGAGCCAGAGCAGCATATATTGGCGGTTGCGCCGGAACGGCCTGCACCATTTCCGACCAGCTCTTCGGCGTAAAAGCAGGCGGTACCATGGCTCACGCGTGGGTGCAGATGTTCGATACCCAGTATGAAGCCTTTAAGACCTACTGTGAGATATATCCCAACAACGCAACTTTGCTGGTAGATACATATAACACCCTGAAAAGCGGTATACCTGATGCGATCCGCGCATTTAATGATGTGCTCAAGCCTAAGGGCATCACCAAGTGCGGCATCCGCCTTGACTCCGGAGATATCGCATACCTCACCAGAAAGGCACGCAAGATGCTGGACGATGCCGGCTGGACCGAATGCACCATTACTGTATCCAATTCACTGGATGAGTATATTATTCAGGATCTGATGCTTCAGGACGCGAAGATAGACTGCTTCGGTGTTGGCGAACGCCTGATAACTGCCCGCAGCGAACCTGTTTTCGGCGGCGTATATAAACTGGTGGCTGTTGAGGACGAGGACGGCACTATCGTACCCAAGATAAAAATAAGCGAAAACATAGGAAAGATAACCGTACCCCATTTTAAGAAGATATATCGCCTGTTTGGTAATGATACCGGTAAGGCTATTGCTGACTACATGTGCGTCCACGATGAAGTGGTGGATGATTCCGGCGAAATGGTGATATTTGATCCTGAGGCAACATGGAAAACCAAGAACGTATATGACTTCTCAGCCAAAGAACTGCTGGTGCCTGTATTCCTGAACGGCAAGCAGGTATATCAGTGCCCAACTCTGGACGAAGTGAAGGAGTATTGCGCTCAGCAGGTGGACACCCTTTGGGACGAAGTAAAGCGTTTCGATAACCCTCACAACTACTATGTTGACTTTTCCCAGAAGCTTTGGGATATCCGTTATGACCTGCTGAAACATAAATCCTGACAAAAAGGAGCAGAACGATGAATGCTGAGACGCGTAGAGAACAACTGAAAAAAATACTGCTTCAGGCAGACGATGCACCTATCAGCGCCGCAGCTTTGGCTTCCATGTTTTCTGTCAGTCGTCAGGTAATAGTGGGAGATATAGCCTTGCTTCGGGCTGCCGGAGAGGACATTGAGGCCACTCCCCGGGGATATGTTGTAAAACGTGCGGCTGAGGGTATTGTGACTACTCTTGCTTGTGTCCACAGCGGTATGGAAATGGAGTCGGAGCTGAACATTATGGTGGATAACGGATGCCGGGTCATTGATGTTATCGTTGAACATCCGGTTTACGGTCAGCTCACCGGTAAACTGGATCTCAGCTCCCGCTATGATGTCTCACGCTTCATAAAAAGCACTGAGGAAAACGGCGCACAGCCACTTTCATCATTAACAGGAGGAGTTCACCTGCATACTTTGCAGTGTCCCGATGAAGAAGCTGTCGAAAGAGTAAAAGAAGCGCTGGAAGCAGCAGGATTTTTGTACAAGTAGATGATTGACAAATACAGTTGCATGAGTATAATAGGTCTTAACAGGTGTCAAGACACCTGTTAAGACCTATTTTGTTGTTAAAGGTGAAGGAAAATGTCAAAATTCAAGGAATTTTTGAAACGCAAAAATATAGTTTTTTCCGCAAAACGTTACGGTGTTGATGCTTTGGGCGCAATGGCTCAAGGTCTTTTCTGTTCTTTGCTTATAGGTACGATCCTTAATACCGTCGGTTCTCAGTTCAACATTGGGTTTCTGACGGAAACACTTGGTGAAACAGGCTATACCGTAGGCGGTGTTGCATCAGCAATGGTTGGTCCTGCTATGGCAGTTGCTATCGGTTATGCTTTGCAGGCGCCTAACCTTGTTCTGTTTTCGCTTATACCTGTGGGTTTTGCTACCAATGCCCTTGGTGGAGCAGGTGGACCGCTGGCTGTTTTGTTTGTTGCCATTATTGCTGCTGAGTTTGGCAAGATGGTTGCCGGCGAAACAAAAGTTGATATTCTTGTTACTCCCATCGTTACCATCCTTATCGGCATCGGTGCTGCTGCTCTTATTGCAAAGCCTATCGGTACTGCTGCCAGCGCCGTAGGTCAGCTTATCATGTGGGCAACAGAGCTTAGACCCTTCCTCATGGGCATCGTAGTTTCTGTAGTTGTCGGCATTGCTTTGACTCTGCCGATCTCAAGTGCGGCCATTTGCGCGGCTTTGGGACTTACCGGGCTTGCAGGCGGTGCAGCAGTTGCAGGCTGCTGCGCCAATATGGTCGGTTTTGCGGTAATGTCTTTCCGTGAAAACCGTTGGGGTGGTCTTGTGGCTCAGGGTATTGGTACCTCCATGCTCCAGATGGGCAACATCGTCAAGAATCCCAAAATCTGGATACCTGCTATCGTTACCTCTGCCATCACCGGACCCATTGCAACCTGTGTTTTCAAACTCGAGATGAACGGTGCAGCCGTTTCCTCGGGAATGGGAACCTGCGGTCTGGTGGGACAGATCGGTATTTACACCGGCTGGCTTAACGATATTGCTGCAGGTGTTAAAGAGTCCATCACTGCTATGGACTGGATAGGTCTTGTGCTTATTTGTTTCGTGCTGCCGGCGATCATCTGCTGGGCACTGGGTCTTGTTTGCCGCAAAATCGGCTGGATCAAGGAAGGCGACCTGAAGCTGGATTAAGGTCATACTGTCATTTCGAGCGGGGATCAGGTCAACAAGATAATTAAAGCTGATCTTGTTGACCTCACGACGATGTGAAATCCCTCTCTTATTATTGCGCTCTATAGCTTACAGTCTCCTGAAACTTTCCAATAAAGACTCACAAGATAAAACGCCGTCATTACCCAATGACAGCGTTTTATCTTGTGTTTAATATCAATATTGTGTTTTCGGCTTCACATTTGTCATGATTACTGGAAATGTATCCTGGAAGTGGTATAATCGTTTTTATACAAAAGAAAGGAGATTTCCCATGAAAAAGCGTATCCTGTCTATCATACTCGTTGTTGCCATGATGATGCTTCTCATTTCCGCATGCTCGACTGAAAGTGAGCAAGTCCGGGCGGAACCCGAAACTCCGGTTTCTGAACAGCCTGAACAAGAGGTTGTTTCCGAAGCAGAGCCTGAAACCGAGCCTGCTCCCGAAGAACCTGCACCAGCAGAACAAGAGGCGAAGGAAGATGTTGAAGACCTGAGTCTTGTGGAACGCAACACCTACACTCTGCCCATCTCTGATGAACTTGTAACTTATTCCGTTTATTCCGAGTGGCCGCCTGTACTTTCTCAGTTTGGTGAAGACCCCGGAGAGACCAGTTTTGTCCATTCTGAACTGGAAAAACTGACCAACATCCACATTGACTGGAACATGGTATCCACTGAACAGGCTTCTGAAATGTTCAATGTAATGATAGCTTCCGGTGACTACTGCGATATTATTCAGGGCGCATCCGGTTCCTATACCGGCGGTGCTGACATGGCTGTGGAAGATGGCGTTATCATTGACCTCATTGATTACGTTACTCCTGAGACTATGCCTAACCTTTCCGCTCTGCTTGACGCCAACAGCAGACTGAAAAAGTCCATGTTTACCACCGGCGGCAAGTTCGTAAGCATGCCCAAGATATTCGAAAAGCTTGAAGGCAATCCCGGTGGTCTTGTTGCAAGAGCAGACTGGATGGAGGAACTTGGTCTTGAGACCCCTACAACCTATGACGAGCTCCACGATCTGCTGCTTGCTTTCTATAATGAAAAGGGAGCAACCAACACCCTGCTTATGAGCTACACAGGATATCTGAACAGAATTTACAACGGCTATGGCGTTCCCGGTTTTGGCTCCGATGCTTTCTATGTTGAAAACGGTGTTGTCAATTACAGCGGTCTCGACCAGAACTACATTGACCTTGTAAAAATGCTTTCGGATTGGTATGCCGAGGGTATACTTGACCACGAATTCTATACCCGTACAAACACTCGCGACGCCGATACCGGATGCATCATGAGCGGAGCTGCCGGCGTTTGGGACAGCAGCGTTATGCAGATTTCCAATACATCTTCCACCGGTGGCTTTACACTGACTCCGCTGCCCGATCCTCTGCTTGACGAAGAGGGTACCGATTACCTTGTATCCAGCGATGAAACATGGACCGATTATCCCTGGAACATTTCCACCGCCTGCGAAAATGTGGATACTCTTATAAAGTGGTTCGATTATCTTTACAGTGAAGATGGCAGCTTCCTTGTAAACTACGGTGTTGAGGGCGAGACCTTCTACTATGCAGAAGACGGAACTCCCATGATGGCTGACCTCATCATTGCTAATCCCAAGGGATTCCCCTCCAATCTGCTTGAAAACGTCTACACTGCCTGCGCATTCCCCTTTGTTTATAACTGGGAAAAGTATCAGGTGACCTATGACGATGTCCAGATGAACGCGTATCTCGGCTGGAACAGCAATAAATACACCAGCGATCGCTGTACATATTCCACCTCTATCGTACTCGAGGGTGAGGAACAGATTGAATACAATAATATCATGAGTGATATTGCAACCTATATGGAAGAACTGTTCTTCAAGGTAGTTCTTGGCGAAGAAGAGATCTCTGCTATGGAAGCTCTCGAAGCAGACCTGATGTCCATGAATATCGAAACCGCTCTTGGTTACAAGCAGCAGGCTTACGACGATTATATGGCAAAGTAAAACCACACATGTTAAAAAACGCCATCCAACAGGATGGCGTTTTTTCAGCGTGACAAAATAGTCCTTTGGACCATTTTGACACGGTTTCTCAGTTTGCTGCATCGCACT
>CAZIPP010000060.1:0-8276 GCA_964541215.1 uncultured Oscillospiraceae bacterium | reverse complement strand
ATCCCGCTGATTTCAACGCTGTTTCCGCAGCTCTGACCGAGAAGGGTTATACCTTCGTATCCGCTCAGGTCGAGCAGGTTCCCCAGAACTACGTTGAGCTGTCCAACGAGGACGATATCAAGAACATGCAGAAGCTTGTTGATATGCTCGAGGACAACGACGACGTCCAGAACGTCTGGCACAACTGGGACGAATAAGACATTAAGCTGTCATTACATAAATTTAGTAATGACAGCTTTTTTGTGACCATATCACTTTACTTTTGCTGTTTTTGCGATAGAATAAAGAAAAAGCTTTGGAGGTAATACTATGCCTGAGATAAACACAAAAGCGCCTGAGTTTACCCTTTTTGATAAAGACGGCAATGCTGTCAGCCTTTCTGATTTTGCCGGTAAGAAGGTTATCCTGTATTTCTATCCACGTGACAACACTCCCGGCTGCACCCGGCAGGCACAGGCTTATGCTGCTCTGCACGATGAGTTTGAAAAGAGAAACGCTGTTGTTATCGGCATAAGCAAGGATTCGCTGGCTTCACATCAGAAGTTTGCCGCCAAGTATGAGCTGCCCTTTATCCTGCTTTCAGATCCCGAACTGCAGGCTATACAGGCTTATGGCGTCTGGCAGGAGAAGAAAAATTACGGTAAGGTGTCGATGGGCGTTGTCCGCTCCACCTTCGTGATTGATGAAGTTGGCAACCTTGAAAAGATCGATATGAAGGTCAAGCCTGATACAGATGCACAGAGAATACTTGATTATCTTGACTCTAAAAACTGAATCAGGAAATAAAAAAAGGGAGCTTAAAGCTCCCTTTTAGTTATTCTATGATCTGATTGCTCTTAACAGCCTCGAAGTCTTCCTCGATTTCCTTGGAAGGAGGTGTAGTAACAAGAGAAACAATAACGATGCAGATGGAAGAGAAGATGAACGCGGGCAGCAGCTCATAGATAGCAAACGCGCCGCCGAGCTTGCTGATAACAAGTTTCCAGAGGAATACCATGCCTGCGCCGCCCAGCATACCGGCGATGGCACCGGGTCTGTTGGTGCGTTTCCAGAACAGGGAGAACAGGATCAGGGGACCAAAGGTGGCGCCAAAGCCTGCCCATGCAAAGGAAACTATCTTGAAAATAACACTGTCTTCATCCATAGCGATGAAAGCGGCGATAATAGCAATGACCAGCAGGGTAATGCGGGACACGGTCATGATCTGCTTGTCGTTGGCGTCTTTCTTGAGAATACCGTGATAGACATTCTTGGCGAATGCGGAAGCGGCGATCAGAAGATAAGAGTCGGAAGAGCTGATGGTGGCGGCAAGGATACCGGCCATAACAAAACCTGCCAGAATGGGAGGAAGCGAACTGGTAGCCAGGGTGATGAAAATATTCTCCGCACCGGTGGAAGTCAGGTGAGTGGTGGGATACAGCGCTCTGCCGACGATGCCGATGAATACGGCAACAGCAAGGGAGATAACTACCCAAATCATGGCTATTCTTCTGGACATTTTAAGCTCTTCTTCCTTACGGATAGCCATAAAGCGAAGCAGAACCTGAGGCATACCAAAGTAACCAAGACCCCAAGCCAGCATGGAGCAGACACTGAGCAGACCATAGTTTGCGGCTTCACCGAAAACGGGCTTGCCGGCTTCAACTATCTGCTCACCGGCTTCGTTGAGAACCGGTGTAGCAAGACCGAAGAATTCAAAGAAGCCGGGGATGGACTGAGCATTGGCAATGACTTCACCAATACCACCGGCTCTGACGGTACTGATTATTACTATTACAGCCAGCGCAATTATCATAACGATAGCCTGCATAAAGTCAGACGCGCTTTCGGCAAGGAAGCCGCCGAGAATTGTATACAGCAGGACAAATATCGCGCCGACTATCATCATTGAAACATAGGAAGCGCCGAAAAGTGTTGAAAACAGCTTGCCGCAGGTAACAAAGCAGCTTGAAGCATAAACGGTAAAGAATATAAGAATAAATACCGCGGCAAAGGTCATAATGACCTTGTTCTTTTCCCTGAATCGGTTTGAGAAAAATTCAGGAAGAGTAATAGAGTTATTGGCACGGATACTGTATCTGCGAAGACGTTTTGATACGATGAGCCAGTTGAGGTAAGTGCCGATGGCAAGACCTATGGCTGTCCATGCGGCGTCTGCAAGACCGCACCAGTAAGCAACGCCGGGTAAGCCCATCAAAAGCCAGCCGCTCATATCCGATGCTTCCGCACTCATGGCAGTTACCCATGGTCCAAGAGAACGACCGCCAAGGAAATAGTTCTCAGAACTCTTGTTTGCTTTTTTTGCAAAGACAACACCAATAGCGATGACGATACCCATATAAATTATCATTGCTATCAAAATTTGCATTGTTTGACTACTCATATGTACAACTCCTTTTCTCTCTTTAACTCAATAAAGTATTTAAAATTACTATAGCATTTTTGAGGGCGTAATTCAACAAAATGCGTATCTTATTAACTATTCCTTAGCGTCTGTTTTTTCTGAATACCTTTTGAAGAACTGAGCAAACTAAAACAGGCAAAAACAAAAGTTTGCTTAAAATCTTTTGGAGGTAATCATCATGGACAACAACTGTCGCTGCGGCGAGAACCACAACATCGAATGCACCGTTCATCAGTGCACCTATCACAGCCCCACTCAGAATTATTGTACTCTTAATAAGATCCTTGTAGGTACTCATGAGGCTGATCCTCAGGCCAAGCAGTGTACCGACTGCATGAGCTTCGAAAGAAAGTAAAAGTAAAGTGCCATCGCATAAAGCCTGCGATGGCACTGTTTTATTCACCTTTGTACTTCTTTCTTGTGGCGATACCTCCGCGGAGATGACGCTCGGCTTTGTTTATTTCCAGTATTTCCTTTACCTGTAGATACATAGGCATGTTGATATGTTTTAGTCTGTCGGAAATATCCTTGTGCACAGTGGATTTGCTGATTCCGAAATGGGCTGCCGCGGCTCGGACTGTAGTCTTGTTTTCAATTATGTACGCTGCCAGATCCATTGCTCGCTGCTCTATTGTTACATTCAATAACACCACTCCCAAAGCTTCTTCGATAGACTATATGCATCAGGTCGGGAGAATATAATTTGAATATGATATTGAATTAAATGAATGCTCCATATCTTGACTTCATGCTTATGATATGTTAATTTATAAAGAGCAAATAAGACTGGGGGATCTATCCCGGTCACCAATTAAGAATCAAATCGAATGGAGTTAGAATGATGGAAAGAATCAAGACCCTCGAAACCAGAAATATGTGTGAAAGCGCAAAGAACGGTGGCTGCGGCGAATGCCAGACCTCTTGCCAGTCCGCTTGCAAGACCAGCTGCGGCGTTGCTAACCAGCAGTGCGAAAACACCAACAAGTAAGATAGTCTATTACTGGAAAAGGTGCAGCCATCAGTTGCACCTTTTCTTTGTGTTAACAGGAGGGGAACCTTATGGTTCATCAATATAAACTCAACGGTTTTAATATAGTTCTCGATACCTGCTCCGGTTCTGTTCATGTGGTGGATGAGGTCGCATACGACATCATCGCCATGTATCAGGATCATACCGGCGAAGATATAGTGGCTCGGCTTTTGGATAAGTATTCAGACAGGGAAGATGTTACCGAGGAAGAACTATATCTTTGCCTGGATGACGTAAAAGCCCTGCAGCAGCAGGGAAAGCTCTTTACCCCCGATACTTTCGCAGAGCTTGCAGGCACCTTTAAAGAGCGTTCAGGCAATGTCATCAAAGCCTTATGCCTTCATGTTGCTCATACCTGCAATCTGAACTGCTCTTACTGCTTTGCAAGTCAGGGCAGATACCATGGTGACCGTGCGCTTATGAGTTTTGAGGTCGGCAGGCAGGCGCTGGACTTTCTTATGGATAATTCAGGCACTCGCACCAATCTTGAGGTTGACTTCTTTGGCGGCGAACCCCTGATGAACTGGGACGTGGTAAAGCAGCTGGTGGCTTATGCCCGTTCTGTTGAAAAAGAAAGAGGCAAGAATTTCAGGTTTACCCTTACGACTAACGGCATGCTCATCGATGATGATGTCATCGATTTTGCCAACAGGGAAATGACCAATGTTGTCCTCAGCCTCGATGGGCGCAAAGAGATTAATGACCGTACCCGCGTTGATTATGCCGGCAACGGAAGCTATGATCGCATCGTTCCCAAGTTCCGGAAGCTTGTTAAGGCAAGAGAAGGCAGGGAATATTATATGCGCGGCACCTTTACCCATGCAAATCCCGACTTTACAAAAGACGTTTTCCATATGGCTGATCTCGGTTTTACCGAATTGAGTATGGAACCCGTTGTGTGTTCACCCGATGATCCTTCCGCGCTCACGCCGGAGGATCTTGAGATCGTTAAGGAACATTACGAGATACTTGCAAAGGAAATGCTCAAGCGCGAAAAGGAAGGCAGAGGCTTCACATTTTACCATTACATGCTGGACCTTACAAATGGTCCCTGTATTTATAAGCGCATTTCCGGCTGCGGCAGCGGTACCGAGTATATGGCGGTCACTCCATGGGGAGATCTGTACCCCTGCCACCAGTTTGTTGGAGAGGAAAGCTATAAGCTGGGCGATGTGTTCAACGGTGTCACCAACGACGCTTTGAGAGACGAATTCCGCAGCTGCAACGCCTATGCCAGAGAGGAATGTGCCGATTGCTGGGCTAAGCTGTATTGCTCCGGCGGCTGCGCTGCCAACGCGTATCATGCTACCGGCTCCATCAAAGGCGTATATGAAGCGGGTTGCGAATTGTTCCGTAAGCGCATTGAGTGCGCAATTATGATAAAGGTGGCTCAATCAGCCATGGAAGAGCAGAAATGAATACTCCAATAGCTGATTTTGTTCGGGATTATCAGGCTTTGAACGCTGCAAGGCTGCATATGCCCGGTCATAAGGGAAAGGGTTTCCTTGGACCGGAAGCGTTGGATATAACCGAGATCAAAGGCGCCGATGCTTTATATGAAGCAGACGGTATCATTGCCCGAAGTGAGGAAAACGCGTCACAGCTGTTGGGTTCCGGTAAGACACTGTATTCAACCGAAGGCTCCAGCCAGTGTATTCGCGCTATGCTGTATCTTGTAATGATGGCAGGGAAGAGCAGGACAGTCGTTGCCGCAAGAAACGTACATAAGGCGTTTGTATACGCGGCAGCACTCCTTGACCTTGACGTTGTGTGGCTTTGGCCGGATGAGGGGACAGATTCCCTGTGCAGCTGCAAAATTTCTGCAGCTTCCCTTGAAAGGACGCTTGGATCGTTGTCGCATCCGCCTGCCGCCGTATACCTGACCAGTCCCGATTATCTTGGCGGTCAGTCGGATATAAAAGCCATGGCTGATGTTTGTCATCGATATGGTACTGTCCTTGCCGTTGACAATGCTCACGGCGCTTACCTGCATTATTTGCCCGAACCGGTGCATCCCCTTGACCTTGGAGCCGATATCTGCTGCGATTCCGCCCATAAGACACTTCCTGTCCTGACAGGTGGGGCATACTTGCACATCAGCAAAAACGCATCATCGCTTTTTGCGCTTGATGCCAGATCTGCCATGGGTATTTTTGGTTCAACCAGCCCGTCATATTTGACCCTTGCGTCACTGGATTTGTGCAACGATTACCTTGACAATGGGTATCGTGAAAAGCTGGCTCACACTGTTCAGACAATAAATAACTTCAAATCCGATTTGCGCGGATGCGGCTGGACTGTTGAAGAAAGCGACCCTCTCAAAATCACAATTAAGGCTCCCGCGAATACGACCGGTACGGAGCTTGCCGAAAGGCTGAGAGATAACGGCGTTGAACCTGAGTATGCTGATCCTGATTATCTTGTCCTTATGGCGACTGTGGAAAACTCAGAGGATGATTTTAAAAGGGTTTCTTCCGCTTTGGGGGTAAACGAAAGCCCCGTAAGGAAAGCTGAAAAGCTGCCGCTGCCTGCGGGCAGGCAGATGATGTCTATCCGTCAGGCGATGTTTATGGCTCAGGAAGCAGTATCGGTTGAAC
Organism: uncultured Oscillospiraceae bacterium; assembly: GCA_964541215.1. Lineage (GTDB taxonomy): Bacteria > Bacillota > Clostridia > Oscillospirales > Oscillospiraceae > SIG469. The sequence goes on along the minus strand of CAZIPP010000060.1, from coordinate 2,245 downwards.
AGGCTTTGGGACGTATATGCGCAGCGCCTGCTGTCTCCTGTCCGCCTGCAATTCCAATAGCAATCTCCGGCGAGCAGATAACCGAAGAAGCCATCGAAATATTCAGGTATTATGATATTCACGACTTATCAGTCATAAAATAGTTTGTAAAGGTGACATTGACATGAAAATAGCAGTAGCCTGCAAAGGTACGGAAGTTTCCGAACACTTTGGTCACTGTGAGAACTTTACTTTTTTTGTAACGGAAAACTGAGTCATCACTGATGCTCAGTCTGTTCCCAACCCCGGTCATAAGCCCGGTTTTCTGCCGAACTTTCTTGGCGATAACGGCGCGGAGGTGATAATTGCCGGAGGTATCGGAGCCGCCGCTGTTCAGATATTCAACACAAGAAATATCGAAGTCATTGCCGGAGCACGCGGAGACGCCCGCACTGCCGTTGAGGCATATGCGAAAGGCGAGCTTGTTTCAACCGGTGAACTTTGTCACCACGATCACGGAGATCACGACCATCATCATTGATATCAAACCGGCATCCGTAAAGGGTGTCGGTTTTTGCCTTTACAGATGCCGGTTTTGATCATTTAATCTACTATAAGCTTGCCGCCGGAGGGAAGGTCATAAGCTCCGGAAAGGGTAGTGCCTTCTGAGGCAATAGCTTTGACGGTAACACCCGCGGGAGCGTCAATGCCGTCTGCGCTTGTGCAGTTTACCAGAGCTACAGAGGAATCCTTGGTAGCGTACCAGCTTGAATCATCAAGCTGGAGGTAAGAGCCGATGATCGCGCCCTTGACTTCGGAGTCTTTAAGGATCATCGCCATGCAACGGATATCTTCATTTACGATGTCGCCTTCAAGCTTTGAATCAGAAACGTACAGCTTGTTTCCGTAGGGAACAGCGTCATCGGGCAGGACACCGCCGTCAGAGTCGTCATTTACGAAAGCATGAACAACATAATTGGGAGACTTCAGTTCAGAGTCGGCAATGTCAACATGGATATTGTGGCTCTTAATGCGGATGCATTCGTCATCAGCATAGCATGTGCAGTCTCTGATCTCCAGAGGAGCAGCTGAGGAAGCGCCGCCGGAAAGGTCGTGGCACATGAAGTCATAGCGACCGGAGGTAACATTGCAGCCTTTGAATACAGCGGTAAAGTCACCGGCAAGGATTCCGGCGTGAGTTGCGACCTTGATATTGCAGTCGTTAAGAACAACATTGCAGCCGCCATCGGCATAAACACCGTAGCCAACGTTGCGAACTATCACGTCGCAGTTGTCTGCCTGCAAATAGAGGTCACGTCCGTTATCAGTAGAAAGAGCAGCCCAGCCTTCGGCTTCAATGTAGGTGTCTTTATAATACGTTTTGGTAGTGCCGACGGAAAGGTGAGTGCGGCAGGTACCGCCGAGGAACAGACCTGCGGGAGGCTCCATCATGCCGGGACCTTTGATGGGGTTCTCTTTGTCGTAATAATCGGGCAGAGGACCACTGTTGCCGTAAACCTTACAGCCTTCTACTCTCAAAGTGGATTTGCCTGCACAGGCAGTACAGGGACGTATAACGCCGTTGGTTTCGATATAGCTGTCTTTAACGGTCAGCTCTGCGTCATCGGTTACCATTACGGCGGAGCCAATGCCATCGAAGTCATTAACGCCCTGACCATCAAGCTTGAAGTAGGAGTCGGAAATGGTATACTTGCTGTTGCCCTTTACGATGATGCCGTTGATGAATTTTTCCTCAGTGGTGAATTTGATGCCTTTAGCTTCGCTGTCACCGATCTGTCCTTCAAGAGCATGAACGGTGGGGAATGATGTGACCTTGTTGTCTTCGATCACATAAGAAGGGATAGCTTTAAAGGAACGGGGGAACATGGGGTCGTCAGTGGGATCGTTGCTGGGACCACCCGGTCCGCCGGGTCCACCGGGCATTCCACCGGGACCTCCGGGCATACCGCCGGGCATACCGTCAGGACCACCGGGCATTCCGGGCATTCCGCCTGGCATACCGGGCATTCCCATCATAACGCGTTCGGGCTTTTCGCCGATCTCGTCCTTCAAAGGCATTCCATAAGGGGGAAGTGCTTTTGTCAGTATTTCTTTCATTTTACTGTTCCTTTCATTTTCTTTATGGGATTTCATTAATTATAACTTATTTTGCATAATAAATCAAACGGGTCGGAATAACTTTTCCGACCCGTTTGAGACTGTCAAAAAACCTCGTAGAGTTCGCTGACAAAGTCAGCGAATAAAG
>CAZIPP010000059.1:0-8747 GCA_964541215.1 uncultured Oscillospiraceae bacterium | reverse complement strand
GGTACGGTGCCAAGTTTGAGCCTGTGCTTATCAAGCTGATACAGGCATTGTAAACATTAAAGCGAGGAAACACCAAAGCGAGGAATGACAAATTCATTCCTCGCTTTAACGTTCTTCAATAAATTACCTCACCCGCAGCTGCCAGAAGGCTACGGCGCTGGCTGCCGCTACGTTGAGAGAATCCACTCCATGAGCCATGGGGATCTTTACCGTGTAGTCGCAGTCCGCGATGGTGGAATCAGAAAGTCCGTCCCCTTCCGTTCCGAGGACTATTGCCAGCTTTTCTTCAGACATGAGCCGTTCATCTTCAATGGTAACGGAATCGCTGCTCAGAGCCATTGCCGCGGTTTTGAATCCGAGCTTATGCAGCCTGCTTATACCCGGCTGAGGCCAGTCGGCAGGGTCTTCTCCGATGCGGGTCCATGGAACCTGAAAAACCGTACCCATACTGACTCTTGCAGCACGGCGGTACAGCGGGTCACAACAGGTGGGCGTGACCAATACGGCATCCATGTTTAATGCCGCCGCACTGCGGAATATGGCGCCGATGTTGGTTGGGTCAACTATCCCTTCAAGAACCGCGATCCGACGGGCATCGGCGCAAAGCTCCTCCACATCCGGCAGTCTGGGACGGCGCATGGCGCAGAGGATGCCGCGGGTAAGCTCATAACCCGTCAGCTTTGCCAGCAGGTCTCTGTCTGCCGTATATACAGGGATATCTTCGCACTGAGTGATGATCTCCGCAGCCTGATTCTCAATATGCCTGCGCTCCATCAGCATGGAAACAGGCTCGTATCCCGCCCTCAAAGCCCGGGAGATCACCTTGGGACTTTCGGCAATGAATATTCCTTTTTCGGGCTCAAGCCTGTTTCTGAGCTGAGCCTCTGTCAGCCTTGCATACGCGTCCAGTTCCGGAGCTGCAAAGTCGGTTATCTCAATTATGTTGGGCATAATTACTCCTGTGTTCAAATGATACAGGTATTATAGCTTTATTGGTTCATTGTGTCAAATACATAACCTCGGGCAAAATGCCCGAGGTTATGAGTTATTTTACATTATCCGTGATCGGGAGGAGCTTCCATCTTCATGCTTTCTTCCTTGCTCTTGCAGCAGATGGGGCTTTCGGGGAAGGGACCGCCTTCGTCCTGACGGACGCTGGTTCCCAGCATTATTCCTCCGGGGAACAGACGGCAGCTATTGAGGAACAGCTCACCGCCATGGGAGCCTTCAAAGGCTTTCCAGCTGATGTCTCTTCCGTCACGCTTCAATTCCTGCATTTCCTGCAGTTCATGCTCAGTCTGATGGGTGCCTTTAAGCACACCGTCTTCTGTATAGAATCTCAAAGTATGGGGAGGAGCGGTCGGTGACAGGATAGTGTATTCCCATTCTCCGTCAATAGACATGGTTTTCAGGTTTTCCATCATATTGGCCATTCCGCCTCCGGGTCCGCCGGGAGGTCCACCGGGTTCGCCAATGGGGGGCATTTTCTTTTCTTCCATTACATTATTTCCTTTCGTTTATATATTCTCAGCTGTTGCGTGCCACGTATCTTTCATAGGCAGCCTGTTTGTAGGCTTCGCACTCTCTTATGCCGAGAGATTCGAGCGTTGCGATATACTTATCCCACTCTGCATCGATATCGGAAAGTCCAAGTATGAACGCCAGTGTATTTTCAGACACATAGGTTTCTATATCAGACATTTTGAGTGAATAATCTTCGTCCTCTTCCGCTGTCAGTGTTGCCAGACCGGGATAGCTCCAGTCACCCTTGAGACCGTCGTCCGCATGGACTTCGATTATCCTTTCCATGAACTCAACATCGTAAGTCTGGTCAGTCTTCCATGCGTCGGAAACCATGCCGCCGCCGTTGAACTGGGTGAAGATGGCGAGGGCGCGGTTAAATGCCAGACCATCGGGGTTATTTGTGATAAGATCCGTGAACATGGGTCTGCCAAGATCGGGATCCATCTCAAACGCTTCGCCTTCGATGCCGAAGTTGCCGGTCAGGTAGCCCTGTTCGGTGTACCAGTAGTCACACCAGCGCATTGCCAGCTCAACGTTCTCGCAGCCGGTGCTTATAAACCAGCCGAAGCCGTTGGAGCCGCTGGCATTGCTGTCGCTGTCGCCGCCGAAGTAGGTGCCTTCTCCTGCGTTTTTGGTTATGGTGCCGATGGGCGCGATAGCCCAGTCGGGATCGCCGGAGGATTCGGGACCAAAGTTCTGGATAACGGTGGTGGGCAGCAGATAGCAACCGGTGACGCCGTTGTTTATCCAGTCATTGCTGGGATAGTCGGAGTTGTCTTCGATGGCATACCAGTCGTTGGCGATAAGACCTTCCTCGTACCACTTGTGGAGCATGGTCAGATACTCGCGGAAGCCTTCGGACGCATAGGGATACGCAGCCTGACCGTCAGCCAGATACCAGCCTTCGGAGATATCGAAGCCGTACATCAGGTTCTGCTCCAGACCGTTGGCGGGGATCCAGAGGGGCGAGCCGGCGCCCATTTTGTCTTTGAACTCAGCAAGGACATCGTGCAGCTGGTCATAGGTCTGGGGATAATCAAGACCAAGCTCGGTCATCCAGTCTTCTCTGAGGAAGAGAGTTTCGGCGCCGCGGTAGCGGGATTCGGCAGAGATCATAATGTATTCCGTGATATAACCGGCATCGGAAACGGCGGAAAGCATCAGATCGGGGTCTTCGTCCAGCAGCTGGGAGTAGCTGGGGCTGTTTACAGCCAGCAGGTCGCGCAGGTCGATAATGACCTCATCGTCGACAGCGCTGTCGGTAACGGCGTTGTAATGATACGCGAACTGATAGAAGATATCGGGGTAATCACCGGAGGCGACCAGCAGCATCATTTCGGTATCGGCGGCATCAAGGGGAGAGGAGGTAAAGTCGATATGAACGCCGGTTTCGACTTCCATCTGTTCAAACACCATGCGTTCGGCCATATCGCCGGAAGCGATGTAGTTTGTTATCCATGGGGGATAGCAGTACCACATGGACAGCTCCTCACCGTTTTCGACCGGGAAGTATTCGGGGGTACCGATGGTTCCGTTCTTTTCGGCAAAGATAGCGGCTTCGGTATCGTTGACTATGGATTCTGTCTGAACATAGTATCTGGAAGTGCCGGGCTCAGCGGTTACCAGAACCGGTTCTTCAGGCGCTTCTACTTCGGGCTCTTCTTCGGGCATCTCCTCTGCCTGTTCTTCGGCAGGCGGAGCTTCTTCCGCAGGCTGCTCCGCAACAGGTTCTGCCGACTCCACAGCGGGAGCGGCTTCTTCGTTCTTTGCACAGCCCGCTGCAACGGCCATCAGCAGAGCAAAACACATCAGCATTGCGAGTAATCTTTTCATTCGTCTCATCCTTTCTGATCTGTTCGTTGGTATTTCTGTTAAGCGTTAGGGTCGTTTCTCCCCGGGGAATAAGTGTTGTCATCGTCCAGTGTTACATAGGGTTCCGGCCATGGAACAGTGTGCTGAACCGTCTGGATGGGGCAAACATCTCTGTGCAGAGGACCGGGGTCGGTGATATTGTTGGGCGACATGCCGCCGCCTCGTTTGAAGTTGCCTTTTTTTGCGCTCTCAAACTGATCGTGACCCCAGTTTCCGGCAGTAACACTGCCCATAACGTCCGGGCAGACCTGCTCATGGAAGTAGACCCATTTGCCCGTATCGGGTTCATACACAAAATCGGAACCGTAACGTTCATAGAATATTCCACAGCCGGATTTCATGGTGCCTCCTGAACCGCCGGCTGTCATGCCGGGAGTCAGATAACTTGCCCTTGCGGACATTCCATCCTCGGCCACCTCAATGACTGGTGATGCCAGATTGTGGCATCCCGAACTGCCGGTTGCTCTCAGATCAAGGTGGGAATACGCCGGATCCTGACGGCACTTCGCGGTAAATCTTGTATAAACATCTTCATCAGCATCTATGACGCTGCCTGACCACACTTCTTCAAATCCTACCATGCGACCAAAGAAGTGTCCCCATGTTGTATGTGCTCCTTTATGCCAGATATTGTCCCATTCCTCTTTGGAATATGACATGGCATGCCACAGGCTGTGACGAGCTTTTATGTTCTCTATTTCCTGACTTCCCAACGCATTATGAAGTCTTTGCTTGAAACTCAGTTCTTTATTCATATGTTGACACCTCCCTAAAACAGCACATATTTTTTCTGACCATCAGGTCCAAAGCCTTTTCGACTGTCGAAATATTCAAACGGAACAGGCATCATTTCCGGCAGGAATGTCCACCCGTATTTGGGTAAATAAGCGTCCATCTCAATAGTTGGGGTACCAAATTCCGCAAGATAGGGATCCGGTCCCAGATCTTCTTCCTGTCCACCGGGTCCGCCCGGAGGTCCTCCGGGTCCGCCGGGTGCTCCTCCGGGTCCGCCGGGTGCTCCGCCGGGTCCACCGGGTGCTCCTCCGGGTCCATCGGGCGCTCCGCCGGGTCCACCGGGTGCTCCGCCGGGTGCTCCATCCGCTCCCGGACTTTCCATAATGGGCATCTGACCGAAACCGCCGCCGCCCTTGCTTGCTTTCGCTGAACAGGTATGGTCATGGCAGATCTTCAAATGCCATATCTTCCATTCGTCGCCTTCCTTGATAAGATCGGCAAACACCATGCCTCCAAGATAGTATGCGTCAGCAGTTCCGTCCGGCTTGCCGTATGTTACCTGTCCGTTATCGCAAGCACAATACTGGGCTGTAAGTCCGTCATCGGATATTTCAACAAGGTGAGTGTTTACAGTGTGGGTACGCATCTGACCGATACCAAGATTAAGACTGCTGTATTCAACATCCTCTCTGGCATCGCTGTATTCCTTGAGCCACTGATAGTAGCGTTCATTATTCTGGACTACATAGTAGTTGGATATTTCATCCATACCTACATAATAGCCAAAGTTATTTCCAAAGGATGCGGTTTTCTTATTGTCGTATCTCTGCACCCACAGCTCGTTCAGTTCTTCTCTGTGCCAGTTATTAGCCATATAATAGCTGTGCCGTGCCATGATATCCCTGACCTTTTCCTTATCCCAAAGCCGGGTTATCAATTCATCATCGGTGTAGAAGGCTTTATTCTCAGTCATATTCTCCCTCCTATTGTTCTATTCCGTAAGTAAATGTTTCATCAAAAGTATGATATGCTTTGGGCGGCATGGGAGAAGGTGAAAACTCCCTCATGGGATGATACAGCTCTCTCAGCGTGACCTTCACATTGGGTTCCGGTATTTTGAACTCCTTCAATTCGGCAAACTCAGGAACTTCGTCATATACGGGAGGTGTTTCATTCCATCCGCTGCCTGCCGGATGATAAACATCAAACAGATTCTGCATATGCCATATTTTCCACTGACCATCCTCGTTTACAAAGTCCACTGCCAGATAACTGAATTCAACATAGGAAACAAGTCCTGTGGATTCCAGCTCAACGTTGCCGCCTCTTATGGTCCAAATACCTTTTGCGGTCTGACCGTCACCGGCAACTTCAACAACGCACGTGTCAACAGGCTTATATGCTACTCTGCCGACACCCAGGCACTCTTCATAGGATTTTTCATCCAGCTCAGTGCCTTTGAAATAATCTTTGATAAGACGGCTGGCCAATACGTTTCTGCTGTACAAAGCATCATAATACCCCTTTACAGCTTCGGCGCCGTTATACCATCCGTCATTCATTCCAAGGCAAACGTCTTCCCTCTTGCTCCAGAATCGTTCGTAAATAAGTCCTTCTTCTTTTATTATGTAGCTTTGGGAGAATCGACCAATGAGGTTTTGAACCTCACGTCTGTCCTCCCAACGGTCAAGAAGGACCTGGGTGGAATATTTTCTGCTCATTGAATTACTCCTTTCCAGTCGTCCCGGCTGCATCATAGACGTCCGGCACTTTCTTTATATGTTCAAAATTATATTTTAGGTTATATTCTCCGTAAAGAACCAGCTTGGTTAAAACAGGTCACAATCCATACTCGGACAGAATTTCAAAAAAGTAACCTTTGTATTGATTTTTGCTTTTTTGCACAATTACTCTTTACATTTTTGCGCCATAAATATAGAATTAGTACATAAAAACGTACTGATCGTGAAAGGAAGACGGCATAATGGTGAAAAAGAACTTGTCCGTAAGGGTCAAAAACGGTACTGCGGAAGTACCTTCCCAGGAAATCAGTCTGCGTAAAAGCCTGGAAGAATATGCCAGACGTGAGCAGCTCATGAAGCTTCTTACCGGGAACTTCAATTCGGACGATCAGATCTCCGCCGACCTTTCCAGAGTTGGTATAGTGCTGGATTCCGAAGACCAGATGGTTTGGCTCATCTACTCAAATATGCTAAATGACCAGCTAGATCCGTCCAACGGGATCAACCGTTTCCAAGCCTTGACCAGACGGATGGAATCGGAGGCCAAACGCATCATCAGCACCAGATTCAGCTGCTATGTTGAACACGTGGAGCGTGGCACCGTTTGTGTTATCGGTACAGATCATATTGACCCCCTTCTTCCCTCCGACGATCACGAGCATCTTGATTTCAACTCCGAGCTGGAGCAGCTTGGGTCGGCTATTATCGACTACGCCCGGGATGTGCTGGAGCTTGACCTTTTTATCTACATGGGGCGTCCCGGTCCCGGCGCTTCCGGCGCTGCCAACTCTTACGTTGACGCTGTTAACATGATGAATTACTGCCAGTTGGTCAACGAGCAGTCCCGTCTGGTGCAGTACCTCGATTTTGAACGCATCAGCGCAAATGAAGCTTCCGGCAAACAATCACTCAAATTGATAAGAGCTTATGCCGGTTTTATTGAAAGGCAAAACTACATCGATGCCAAGCTGTCTATTCTGGCTCTTTTGGACTTCGAGTTCTTCCACAACGTTTCCGTTCCCGAAACCATGAGCATCAAGCTGGATATGCTGGCTTATCTGCTGATCGCTGCCGCAGATTCCGCCTTCCCCAACAGCTCCAACGACAGTGTCTGTGCCGAGCTTATCAACAATATCCGCGAAGCAGGGGCGAAGAAGATAACCATGTATGAGCTGCGCGCCAGCATCGTAAGCTTCTTTGACCTTATGGAAGACCGCCTGCGTCTGGATTCCCAAAGCAACTGGCCGGCTTGGTTGAAGCCTATGCTGGAGTACATCCAAAACAACTGCTGTGACCCCCATCTGAGCGTTGCTTCCATCTCCCAGCGCTTCGGGCTTACTCCCGCCTACATCACCCGCGTTGTTAAGTCTTACCTTAACATCGGGCTTTTGGAATTTATCCAAAAACAGCGGCTTGAAAAAGCTATGGAGCTTATCGGTACAGGTAAGACCCTTACCGCTATCGCTCAGGAAACCGGTTTCTCCAACCTGAGAGCCATGAGAAGAGCTTTTATGAAATACGAAGGGCAAACGCCTAAACAGCTAAGTCTGGATACGATAAAATAACCTGATCCCCCGAGCTCTCAGGTGAGATTCTCGGGGGATCGTTCCTTTTTCATACAAATATTTTCTTGCTTACTCTACTTCAAAGCGGCTGTTTTCGTCCCGGTGCTCCTCCGCTATGGTGATATAGCACCTCGAAGGCTCCCAATTGTCATAGGGCGTGGGGATGGCAGGCTCATTATAGGTTATCGTCCACGGTTCGTATGTATCCGCGCTCTTCACGTCAAGGCGGCGTATCTTTTTACCGTCTTCCACCTGCATGGGCGGCAGATCGTCAGGATCGGCCGGTTTGTCCTGCTTGCCGATGGGTGGTCCCTTGCGCTCAATGGGGCGATGGTTCTCATCCCACTCCACATCGTCCGGGTCGGTGACAAAGGTGCCAATGTCCATGCCCACGTCCGTATAATCCCGAACGTGCCAAAGCTTCCACTGTCCGTCTTCGTTCAGAAAATCGCCCGAAAACCTTTGCAGAACGTAGCTCGGATTGGCTCTGCCTTTGCTGTCCATGTTGGACATGAAGGAAAACGCCATCCATATGCCCTGGGCGGTCTTTCTGTCTTTGGCTATCTCTACATATGGCGAACCGAGGATGTTCATTACCCGGTAGCCCGGGGCGGTGCCTTCCGGCCAGTCCATGTTATATACGTTTCTGGCAAAACGGCGATAGTTTTCCTTGGATCTGTTCGTCCCGTCCACATAGTATTCGCGCACGCCATCCTGACCAAAATATGTGCGGCTGTTGTGAGCGTAGGCGATATCGTCCCGGGAACGCACCCAGAACGTTTCAAGATCCTTCTGCTCGGAGTGATTGTAATAGGAATACATATGCCCCATCATGGCGTTGCATATCCCTCGATAATCGTCTATGCGCTGAGTTTCCGCTTCCAATGCGGCCATTTTCTTTTTCATTTCGTCCAGCTCCTGTCGAAGCAGCTCCAATTCAGTCATAGTTTTACCTCCAATATTTTCTTGGCTCTATTATACAACGATTCTTACGAAATGAAAATATCGATCTGACTTTCTTGTGTTTTTAGTGTGGTCGGTGTATACTGTTTACAAAGCTCGAAAGGAGCGGTGACATGAGCTGTTTCGATGATAAACTGCGGACGCTTCAGGTGCCGCTGCAAGATGTCAAGCTGTAAAGGAGGAATAAAATGTCTGTAATTCTCAATATGGGCAGTCTGATATTGGGGCTTGCCGCTTGGGCTGCGCCTGTCAGCTGTATTGTAAAAAAGAGCGGCAGCATCCCGGCTTCGCTGTTCAGCTTCACCGCATGCATCGTGTCCCTGCTGATGCAATTAGCCGAGCTGCG
>CAZIPP010000058.1:0-9084 GCA_964541215.1 uncultured Oscillospiraceae bacterium | reverse complement strand
CAAACTGAAAAACCGTGTCAAAATAGTCCAAAGGACTATTTTGACACGCTGAAAGGGCGGGAGATTTCTCCCGCCCTTAATTGCTGTTATTCAATTATTCGGCTTTAAGCTCCATAAGCATCCAGATTATTTTGGAAAGCTCGCTGCGCTTGATGCCTGAATCGGGACGGAAGGTGCCGTCGCCGTAACCGCCAACAACTCCGGCTTCTGCAAGAGCAGTAACAGCGGCGGAATCGGTATCGGTAAAGGGAGACTTGCCCTGAGCGCTGAGCCCCAGCAGCTTTGCGCAAACCTCGGCAACATCGCCTCTGGGACAGGCAGCGTCAAGGTCGATGCCTGCGGGAAGAACGCCAAAACCCACAGCTGCGGCATAGTAACCGCCTGCCCAGTGGTCATCGGTGCCGGGAAGCTCCTGACCGAGAGCGGCAACGTATGCCATCTTCAAAACCTGACCGTAGGTCACGTTGTCGTCGGGCTTGAAGGAACCGTCGCTGTAGCCATTGATAACGCCTGCGGTGGCAAGATTGGTTACATAGGGCTCATACCATGCGTCGGAAGCAACGTCCTTGAAATACTTCTTGAAAACGGGGAAGCTTTCGGGAGCTTCTTCAGTGGTGACAAGGATAGCGCCTTCGTAAGTTCCGGCAGTCAGCTCGACCTCTTCGCCGTCTACAAATACGTGGATGGCAGCGCCGTCGGCAGCTTCGATAACGCCGCCCTCAGCGATGGTCAGGCTGTTGAGTACGCTGTTGCCGGTAACAATCCAGCTGGAGTCGCCGCTGATGGTCAGGGAAGTGCCTTCGCTGTTGTAGGAATACCTGGCGGGATCGAGGATCCAGTAGCAGTATTCGTCGTCGGCGCAGTCAGCCCAGTAAGCGTTCCACTGGTCGGCAGACCATGTGTCGATGGCGCCGGTCCATACGGTGTTGTTCAGCTCAACGGTAACGCCGCGCTGATAGTCATAGTTTTTAACGTCGCCGGAAACGGTCATGTCGGTCATGGTCAGGGAAGTGGGAGTATCGGTGTTGCCGGCCTTGAGATAACGGCTCATGCTGTCGCTGTTGATGACGGTCATGAGGATGGTGTTGCTGTGAGAGCGGACTTCGGAAGCAGTCAGGTCGATGTCTGCGGTGTGGGATTTGACCACGATGGCAGCGCCGTCGATAAGGTCAACGTATTTGCCCACTGCTTCGCCGTAGGTGGCGTAGTAGTCGCAGGCGGAAACGATATCTTTGGTGGTGATGAGCCTGGAGTTGACCACCTCAACGGCAGCCTGCTTGCCCAGCTTTTTGCCGCCGCCCATCATGTCGGGGCTGTGGATCTGGAAAGCGTTGCGTCCGCCGATAAGCTCGTTGGCCTTGTCGGTGGTGGCGCCGGTGTTGTACTGAAGCAGCTCATCGGTGGCGTCAGCGCCGCTGTAGCAGTGGACAGCGCCGTTGTTGGAGATGATAGCGCCGATCTCAGCGCCCTGAACCACGGAGCCGTAAAGCCATACGCGGCAGTTGGAGTCTGCATAGGTGCCGTAGCCGCCTGTACGGGCAAGACCAACGGAGTTGTAGGAATAGAAGTCAAGACCGGTGCCTGTGGCGGAGTCGGTGCTCATGGCAGCCCAGCCATCGGTCACAACGTAGGAGTTGAAGTAATAGGTCTGGCTGCTTCCGGTGGACATATTGGTACGGGTCTTGCCGGAAACCAGCAGAGCGGGGTTGGACATGGGTTCCGACTTGGAAGCGGTGGCAGGAACCTCGCCCAGAGTAACGAAAGCAGAGTCGTTGACGATGAGGCTGCCTGAGGAAGCGGCAACGGCGTAGCGCTGGTTGCCCTCGGCATAGATGAAAGTGTTGCTGATGGCAACAGTGCCTGCGGTCATGTTGGCAGCGGCGCCTGCTTTGCTGCTGTTCATGGTGTCAGCATTGAGCTTGATGACGGAGTTGTACTTATCGGTGATGGTCTCACCGATGTTGTTTTCAAAGGACTCCTCGTAAAGGTCTTCCTCGCCGCCGATGGTGTAGTCACCGCCGGTGAACTTGAAAACGGCGTCGGAATAGTCGGTGCCGACCATATACAGGTCGGAAGCGGCGGTCTCGGTAACGGTGCCTGCTGCCTGGGACACAGTTGCTATCTGTCCGGCAGTGAGAACGCCGTCTTTAACTGCGTAGATCTGGGAAGCTGCGGTGGCTGCGGACGCGCCGGAGATGTCGCCTTCCACCTGAGGTCCGGCGGCGTATGCGGCAACGCCGATGCAGGAGGTCAGCATCGCACAGATAAGCAGCAGTGCAGTCAGTTTTCTTTTCATTGTCTTCATCCTTTCATTTCAAATGGTGAATTGATTATATCATGAGCGCAGCGAAAGATATAATCAGCCATATTTTCCGGTTCCCGCAATGGCGGGGAGGAAAATGGCGATAAAAATATAATATCTGCTGACAGTTATTATATCATAACGGGAATGGAAAGGAGAGTTATAATCATGCCTTGACAGGTGGATTTGTATACAATAGAATTTAGGTATCAGGGTTGGCAAAAGGACTGGGGGATTCCATTTTTGTACCGGGTTATCTGTTTTGAATCCCCCCGATTTTTGCACAGCAAGCATTCGTCACCCCTCTACTATCGAAAGGAGACTCGCCATGGAAATGCCGAAAATCGAAACCACCGTTATAAAGATCAACGACCATATAACCGCCATCGACCAGATGATGGTTCGCAGTTTCCTTATAACAGGCGCAAATTCTGCCCTTTTGCTGGACGCAGGAGCGGAAAACATAGACCTGCCTGCGCTTGTTTCTCAGCAGACGGAGCTGCCGGTGACACTGTGTATGACCCATAGCGACGGCGACCATACCGCGGCTTTGGGCAGATTTGCAAAGGCTTACGCCCATTCGGAGGAGATACCGTTGCTGACCTCAAAGCAGCCGGATATAAAAACCGAATTCATACCCGTGGAGGAAGGTCATGTCTTCGACCTTGGCGGCATCAGGCTCAGGGTCATCCACAATCCCGGTCATACTCCCGGCTCCATCAGCCTGCTGGACGAGGAAAACAGGGAGCTTTTCTCTGGCGACACTGTGTCATACGGTCCTGTTTTCATGTTCGGAAGCCATCGAAATATCAACGATTACGCCGCAAGTCTGGATAAACTGAAAGCCATCTGTGAAGACGCGGGTGTGGAAAAGATCTATCCATGCCACAATACCTGCCCGGTCACTACAGCCTGCATCGACGAGCTTATCGCCTGCGCCAGGGGCGTTATGGACGGAACATTGGAAGGAACCGAGCCTGACGGTCACCTTCCTCCCGGAGAAAAACCCGTCCAGTTCACTGTTGGCAGCAGCGGCATATATGTTGACAGGTAACAGTTTATAATTAACAGCGCACGATGTAACGCATACAATCGTAGGGGACGGCCCCCGGACGTCCCGCCGAATACGCAGGACGTAACATATATAACGTGTTTTACGCCCTGCGTGTCGTTACGTCTCGGACCGCCGAGGCGTTGGCCCCTACAACGCACGACTTTACGTATTGCACCGTGGGGTCACGTCAGTGGTCAGCGGTGATGACCACTTCCTCAGGATGACGAAATTGAAGAAAGGAATCCAAACCATGTACCAACTGATAAACGTAGGCGGCGCTGCCGGCGGCGATGCATTTTTGCTGCTGGGAGCTGAAAAGACTGCCCTTATGGACAGCGGCTATTCCTTTGCCGCGCCAAAAATGATAGAAAACATCAAGGCTGTCCTTGGCGACAGACCCCTTGACTATGTGCTGCTGACCCATTCCCATTTTGACCATGCCTGCGGCAGCGCCATGTGTCAGGCTGTTTGGCCGGATGTAAAGGTCGTATCCAGCGAATACGCTGCCAACGTGTTTACCAAACCCACGGCGGCAAAAACGATGCTGGAGATGAACAGGTCTGCCGCCGAAATGTGCGGAGTGGAGCTGGATCCCTCCGTCCCCACTCAGCTCAGGACCGACATTATCGTCCACGAGGGCGATGTTATCGACCTTGGAGGCATCACCTTTGTGGTTTACGAGGTGCCCGGTCATACAAGAGGAAGCATCTGCTTTTACAGCCCGGAGGAAAAGCTGATGATAGGCAGCGAGACTTTTGGTGTACCCAGTGAGGGTGTTGCCACCGTTATGCCCTGCTGCGTGGTGGGGTATAACATGACCATGGAAGCCATCAAAAAGGCGTCTGCCATTGATGTGGAGCATTATCTTATGCCCCATTACGGCGAGATACATGGCGATGCGGTAAAGAAGTTTTTCAAAGACGCTCTTTACTGGACAGAGTATGTCAAAGACATGATAGTCAGCGGTCACCTTGCAGGCAAGACTGACGAGGAACTGGTGCAGCAGTATAAAGAGATGTTTTACACCAAATGCCAGGCAATAAAGCAGTCGGAAGCGGCGTTTTTGATAAACGCCCGGCATAAGATACCAATGATAATCAGGGAACAGGTGATATAGAAATTGACAAACTCGCTGTCATTTCTCACCGGTTCCCAAACCGGTGAGAAATCCCCATCCTGTTACTCATTATTACACAGCAGGTGCGCCCCTTGTGGTCGCCAACAGGCATAACAAGTCAGCAGGTTTGGCATACGCAACACGATAATCAATGTACAAAAAACCGGAACCGTTAAAGCATCAACGGTTCCGGTTTTTCTATATCATCCGCCCGGGCGGTAGTTGTTAGTCTGTCCTTTGATATTGCCGATGCATACGGCACATGGGACGGACAGTTGACCCAGTCAAATCCTTGACTGACTGCATATTACCATACCACTGTTTCGGGACTGATAACAGATTTTGAAATAATTGTTAACTCCTCATAAGATAGGGAGTTCAGCAGTCCACAGCCTCCCTCTGATGAGGGATGTGGCACGGCTTTAGCCGTGACGGAGGGAGAGACGTATTACATAAAGAAGTAATATGTTTTAATTCAATGATGTTTTTCTCTCCCTCAGTCGCGTAAGGTCAGCATTGTATGGGCGTCCTTTACGGTCGCCCATACGGAATGTCAATTGCTATATCGCCTGTACCGACTGCTCCACCTGACCGGACACAAAGCGGTTGATATAAAGGTCGTAATACCTGCCGCGCTGAGCCATCAGCTGGGCATGACTGCCGGATTCCAGTATCTCACCGCCGCCGATGACAAGGATACGGTCGGCGTTGCGGATGGTGGACAGTCGGTGAGCCACGATAAAGCTGGTGCGTGAGCTGAGCAGGGTTTCGATAGCTGCCTGTATTTTCATTTCGGACTCGGTGTCGATGGAAGAGGTGGCTTCGTCCAGCACGAAAATGGCAGGATCGGCAATAATAGCCCGGGCAAAGGATATGAGCTGCTTCTGCCCGGTGGAAAGAAGGCTGCCGCCTTCGCCGACCTCGGTGTCGTAACCGTTTTCGAGAGTTTGAATAAACTCATCGGCGCCAACGGTTTTGGCTGCCTGACGTATCTGTTCATCGGTGGCGTCCAGTCTGCCGTAACGGATGTTCTCAGCGATGGTGCCTGAGAACAGGTGAGGTGTCTGGAGCACATAGCCCAGATTGGACTGGAGCCAAAGCTGACTGCGGTCTTTTACATCCTTTCCGTCTATCAGCACCTGACCGCTCTGAGGCTCATAGAAACGGCACACCAGATTGACTATGGTGGATTTGCCGCTGCCGGTCTCGCCCACAAGGGCAATGCTTTCGCCGGGTTTGACATGGAGGTCAAAGCTTTCCAGAACCTTTTCACCGTCGTCATATCGGAAGGTGACGTTTTTGAACTCGACCTCACCCCTGACAGGCTCCCAGTTTTCGCGCTTTGCGGTAAAGATATCGCCGTATATGGCTTCGATCTCAGGCGGATCGATGATATCTGACCTGGCTTCCAGCACGTCTGCCACACGTTCGGCAGCAGCCTGACATGACTGGAACTCGGCAAAGATGCCCGCAAAGGAACGGATAGGCTCAAACATCATGTTGCCGATATTGATGAAAAAGTTCAGCTGACCGATGGTTATAAGCCCGTTTTGAACATCGTGACCGCCACGAAGCAGTATGGTGGCCGTTGCCATGGAGATCATCAGGGAAGCCACAGGCAGATAAAGTGCGGATATCATGGCGGCAGAGAAGGATGCCCGCCGCATTTTGCCCGTTACGTCGGAAAACTCCCTGTAGTTCAGGTCTTCACGCACAAGGGTCTTGGTGGTGGCAGCGCCCATTATGCCTTCGTTGAAGCCGGAGATTATCATGCTGTTGAGCTTTCTTGTTTCGCGCTGATGCTTGATTATCTTTTTCTGAAAGAACACGGAAACAACGGCGATGAAGGGCACTGTGATGATGATAATTACAGAAAGTCTCGGGTTGACCGCAAACATGCCGATAAGAGAAGCGATAATGGACATCAGCCCCCAGCCAAGGTCGATGCAGCTCCATGAAACGGTCTCGGTGGCTCTGGAGATGTCTGATGTCAGGCGGGACAGCAGGTAGCCCACATTGGACTTGTCGTAATAGGAAAAGCTCATGGTCTGGAGCTTTCTGAAAGCCTTTTCACGCAGGTCGGCAG
Source organism: uncultured Oscillospiraceae bacterium (assembly GCA_964541215.1). Classification (GTDB taxonomy): domain Bacteria; phylum Bacillota; class Clostridia; order Oscillospirales; family Oscillospiraceae; genus SIG469. The sequence continues at coordinate 2,525 of CAZIPP010000058.1, read as the reverse complement.
TCATGTGACCTTCCAGCCGTCCCGCCGCGGTGCAAAAGCCAAAAGCCAGAACAGCGAATGCCAGCTGCACAAGGACAACAAGAGCGGCGTAACCGCCAAACCCTTCCAGCGAACCCACGGCGATATAGTCGTCGATGGCACGCATATTCAGCAGGGAAGTGCAAAGATCCAGCAGACCTATCAGCATACCGCAGATGAGTATAACGGCAAAGTATTTGAAGCGGTGACGCTCCTGACTGAGCAGAGTCTTCCATGTGGACAGCTTTATTTTCGACTTTTGATAATCTTTCTCAGTCATTATTCGTCACCCTCCTCTCCGGTGTGGCTTTGTATCTCAAAGACACGGCGGTACGCCCCGTCCTCTTTGGCGATAAGCTCCTCGTGAGTGCCGGATTCCAGTATCTGTCCGTTTTTCAAAACGAATATCCTGTCTGCCTCCATAAGAGTGGAGATACGGTGAGATATGATGATGGTGGTAACGCCCTGCCGCTTTTCCAGCAGAGACTTTCTTATCTTCATATCAGTTTCGGTGTCCACCGCAGACAGGGAATCGTCGAAGATCAGGATATTGCTGTCGGACATCAGGGTTCTGGCGATGGCGACCCGCTGCTTCTGACCGCCGGACAGGGTAACGCCCCGTTCGCCAACAATGGTGTCGTATCCGTTTTCAAACTCAACTATATCGTCGTGGATGGATGCGGTGGATGCGGCAGCGTAAACGGCTTCAGGCTCGGGGTTTTCGTGCTTGATTCCGATGTTCTGCATAATGGTCTTGGAATAAAGGAAAGGCTCCTGCATGACTATGCCTGTCCTGTCACGAAGATACGACTTCTTTATCTGTGTTATGTCAACTCCGCCGATGGTTATCCTGCCGTCGGTGGGATCGTAGAGCCGCTGGAGCAGCTGCACCAGAGTGGACTTGCCGCTGCCGGTGCCGCCAAGGATGGCAACGGTCTTGCCGCCGGGGATGGTCATGCTCAGGTTTTCAAGGACTTCGTGCTCGCCGTAGGCAAAGGAGACATTTTCAAATACGATATCTCCGCTCAGCTCGGGAGTAAGACCGTTTTCGCAGGCGTCCTCTTCGGGCTCGGACATGATCTCTTCAATGCGGGAAACGGCGATGAAGGTCTTGCTCATGTTGCTCAGAACTCTGCCGAAGTTGCGGATAGGCCACAGGAAGATGAATATGTAGGACAAAAATGCGGTGTACTGACCAAGAGACAGGCTGCCGTTTACGGCAAAGACTATGCCGCAGATGGACACAAGAGCGATCTGCAGTCCGCACAGTACGTCAAGACTGGACCACAGGCAGGCAAGAGTGTTGTTCAGTTTGATGTGTTTGCCTCTCAGGTCTTCGTTGGCGTCTGTCAGCTTTTCCAGCTCCAGCTTCTGGCGGCCAAAGGCGCGAACAACACGGGCGCCGGTGAGGTTTTCCTGAATTACGGTGTAGACCTTGCCTTCCTGCTGCTCATAGCTGTCGTTAAGCTTGTCGATTTTCCTTACAAAAAGCAGGGAATCGAGCACGATGAAGGGCATCAGGGAAAAGGTTATGAGCGTCAGCGGCAGGTGGATAGCCGCAATAAGGAAAAATCCAATAACGATGAAAACAACGGTGCGGATAAATTCCAGCAGAAATCCGGAAAGAAAGCGGCGCACCATGTCTATATCCGTGGTGGCGCGCTGGATGAGGTCACCTGTCTGAGCAGAGGTGTGGTAGCTGTAGGGCAGCTTTTGGACGTGGGCATAATAGCTGTCCCGCAGACGCTTGACTATCCCTTCGCTGGCACCGGCGGTAAGGCAGGGACGCAAAAAGGACAGCCCGCCTGAGATAAGCTGCATGGCTATCATAAGCAGCGACATTATCCAGAGGTTGTCACGAATGACCTCAAGACCGCCCACAGCGTTGATGACCGCGGCGAAATAAGCCGGGACGTTCAGTGGTTCGCTGCCCAGCACCGAGTCGATGGTGACGGACAGAACAAGGGGATTTGCAAAACTCAAAAGCAGCTCGCATATGAGAATGGCAAAAGCCCCGATAAGCGGAAGCCGATAACCGCGGGTGTAGCCGAGAAGCGCCCGAAGTCGGCTTTTTTTCCTGTTCAAGCTGATCATTCCTCCTTAAAATTAAATAAAAAAAGCGCAGGCAAACAGCCTGCGGGCGAAAAATATGGCGGCAAAAGCCGTTACGGTAAAGACAGAGGATATACCACTGCCTTACAAGGACGTAAAGAGGCCCGCAAAAGACCTGTATTCAGTTGATGACCGATGATCGGGAAAGAATCTCTGCTTGAAGTTGAAGAACATGGTCGGGCCTCCTTTCGTTGATTTCCAAAACATACTAGCACAGGGAAATTTTAATTTCAACAGTTATTCCAAGATGTAATATTTGTGTAATGTTAGTCAGGGGACAGGGGAACGCTGTCATTTCAAGCAAGGAGCGTTGGTACACCGGGTGTATGGGACGGCGCCCACGACTTGTAGGGGACGGCGCCCACGACGTCCCAAAGCGAATCACGCACCGCGCC
>CAZIPP010000057.1:0-9102 GCA_964541215.1 uncultured Oscillospiraceae bacterium | reverse complement strand
AACACCTTATGGTACAGCAGTCTGTAATCTTGCATCCTTTGTCACGACCTTATTCATAAACACTTTGATACAGCACATATTATAACGGAAATACCGTTAAAATTCAATAACGTTATTTCCGTTATGTTTTAATGTGTTCAAGGTGAGACAATGCACGAAAGAATAAGAAATTTGAGAGAAGATAAGGATCTGACTCAAAAAGATATGGCTGCCATTCTGAATATCGCTCAGACGACATACTCTGATTATGAACTTGGAAAGATAAATATACCTTTGGACACGTTGAAAAGAATCGCCAGATTTTTTAACACCAGTATAGATTATCTTCTTGAGTTGACTGATGAAAAAATGCCGTATCCGCTTAAGCGGGATTAAGGAACCTCAAGGAAAACATTCCGGCTTTGAGGAAAGCATATACAAAATGAATACGCCCGAAGAAAATTCAATTTCCTCTGGGCGTATTTTTTATCTTTTCGCCCATGGCAGAACCGGGCGCTGTGCGTAAACGCTCGTTCAAGATCCTTCGCTGTCGCTCAGGATGACAGTGTAGGTGAGATGCAAAATAGCGGGATGGTTAGAAGACTCATGCCAATGCACTGCATTGGTATACCCAAAAATCGTAAGTGATTTTCTTTGTTTCATACAGCGCATAACGCAAGATTATATATCCCCCACGGGGGAGTATCCAACAGAGGGGGGCGCAACCCCCTCTTTGGTCGTTTTAAGGGAGAGGGAGTTCAAAGAGGGAGAGGGGAAATCGAAATCCCCTCTCCCTCTTTGTGTTCTTTGGTTACTTTCTCACATGAGAAAGTAACACTTCATAGGCATGACAAGGTAACATGGACTGCTATGGAAACATATTTGGTTTACTACCCCTCAGTCAAAAACAGAGTTTTTGACAGCTCCCCTGACAAGGGGAGCCATGGGTGCGGTGCGTAACAAGATGGGGATCCTTACGCCGCCGTTGGCGGCTCAGGATGACATCGTGATCGATTAGAAATGACAGCATAATCGCTTTAAATTACTGGTTCAAAATCCGTCACTTATATGATACAATATCCCCAATCACACAAGTAAAGGACGAACTCTCCCATGAGAATGCGAAAGAAACCCAACCTGATACCCCGTCTTGAACGCTGCGCCGCCATCATCCCCGAAACTCCCGAAAATCTGCGCGGAAACTGGAAAAACCTTTACCCCGAAGCCAGCCAGCTTCGTCTTGAAGTAGGCTGCGGCAAAGGCAAGTTCACCGCTGAGACCTCCGCCGCTGAACCGGACATGCTGCTCATAGCCATGGAGCGTGTGCCCGAAGCTCTTGTTATGGCAGCGGAAAAGGTCATGAATGCCGAGCTGAAAAACTGCCATTTCATCAGCGCAGACGTTGAAAAACTGGAAGAGTATTTTGCTCCCGGTGAGGTTGATCTGATATACATCAACTTCTGCGATCCCTGGCCCGGCAAGCGCCACGCAAAGCGCCGCCTGACCTCTCCCCTTTTCCTTGAGCGTTACAAAAAGATCCTTGCTCCCGGCGGCTGCATCCATTTCAAGACCGACAATGCCGACCTCTTTGAGTATTCTCTGGAGCAGTTTGAAGCGGCAGGCTTTACACTTAAAGAGGTCACCCGCGATCTCCACGCCAACGGTCCTGTGGGTATAATGACAGGCTACGAGGAAAAGTTCCACGCTCTGGGAACCCCCATCAATCGCTGCGAGGCATATCTCTGATACCGGATACCCCTGTGTCCGTGGGAACTGCTTTATCGTTTGCTTCATAATTTTTACACTTTTTTCTCCATTACATCAACATTCTCTGTCGAATCTTTGATATATGACATATTTGTGACACATTTTGTTCATAAAAGGTGCATAAACTTTACTTATTATGAAGCTGATTAGATTTAGTATATGATAGGAGACCTAAACCATGGGAGTTAAAATACTCATTGCTGACGATGAAGAACGCTGGCGCCGAATAGTTGCCGATTTTCTCCGCAACGAAGGCTATTCCGTTATCAACGCGGAAAATGGCCGCGAGGCTGTCAACATCGTTCGTCAGGAACCCGGTATTGACCTGGTCATTCTGGATATCATGATGCCTGTTATGGACGGCGTTGCTGCCTGCCAGGCTATCAGAGAGTTTTCCGATGTGCCTATTCTTATCGTCACCGCCAAGAGCGACGAAGAGAGCGAAGTCCTTGGCTTTGTTTGCGGCGCTGACGAATACATTTCCAAACCCCTGAAGTTCCCCATCTTTATGGCACGAGTCCGCGCTCTTTTGAAGCGCAGCGGTGCAGGCAAAGGCAAGATCGAGGTCAACGGTATCGAGATCGATCCCGATGCTCACACTGTCAAAATAGACGGCAACGAGATAAACCTCACCCCCAGAGAGTTCGAACTGCTGCTTTACATTGCCCAGAACAAAAACGTTGCTCTGTCCCGTCAGCAGATACTGTCTTCTGTATGGAACTTTGATTACTACGGCGATGCCCGCACTGTTGATACCCACATCAAGAATCTGCGAATGAAGCTTGGTGAAAAGGGCAGCATCCTCAAAACGGTTCGCGGCAGAGGCTATAAGCTGGAAGGCTGACAGAGCTTATTAACTAAACATATCGGAGGGTCATTTTATGAAATACCAATTCTCGTTTCGTCAGGTGTTGATGATAGCGGTATGCGGTCTTTTGTTTCTGACCCTCCTTATTGTTATGCTGTTTGGTCAGCTTTTTATGGAACGTGTCTTTATCACCCAGAAGCAGACCGAGCTTATTGCGGCTTTCAACAGCATAAATGAACGCGGTTTGGAAGATGCCTCCCTTCTTGAAGAGCTGGAAACAGCCAACCTGCTCATCACTGCCATCAACACGGAAACAAGCGATATACTCTACTCCACCCGTCCCATTTTGAGCAATGAGGAATACTGGATGGCAGAGATATCTCTGGATGAGGTCGCCAAAGCGCTGGCAGTGGCGGGAGACGAAAACTATTACGTTTCCATCACCGAAGACTTCCGTGACTTTGCCACGGCAAGCAACGTGGTGGTAAACCGCTGGATAACTCTGGGCGGTCTTCTGGATGTGGGTATAGCCGTAATTATCGAAACACCCTCCCAGCCCATATCAGAGGTCGCCAATCTTGCACTGTCATTTTTTATGATGGTCTCTCTGTGCGCCCTCATCATAGGCGTTGTCCTGATGATATGGCTGTCTCCCAAGCTGTCCAGACCGGTACACGAAATGTCCAGAGCCGCAAAGCTCATGGCAAATCAGGATTTTTCTGTAAAATGCGATACCGACGTTGCGGTTGAAGAATATGCGGAGCTGGCAGAAAGCATCAACCGAATGTCCAGCGAGATGCAGAAATATGTATCTGACCTTAAAGAAGCCAACACCAGTCTGAAACAGGATATCGTTGAAAAGGAACGGCTGGAACAGGCAAGAAAAACGCTGTTTACCAACCTGTCCCACGATTTGAAAACCCCCATAGCCATTATCTCCGGCTATGCGGAGGGTCTAAAGGGCGGCATGGCTCAGACTCAGGATGATATCCATGAGTATTGCGAGATAATTTCCGATGAAGCCGACAGAATGCAGAACATCATCGTTCGTATGCTGGAGCTGAACCGCCTGCAAAGTGGCTCCATCCCCCTTGAATACGAGGATTTCGACATCAGCGAAACCATGGATTACCTTATCTCCACTTTCACTCTTTATGCAGAGAGCCGAAATGTCACCATTGAGAAGGACTATCCTGAATCCATATACGTTTACTCCGATTACACCTCTGTTGAGCAGACTCTCACCAATCTGCTCCAGAATGCCATATCCCACAACATAGAAGGCGGACGCATAAAGATAACCATTTCTTCCGTCGGTCACCAGATGCTGTTTGCCATCTACAACACCTGCGAGCCTATTTCCAAAGACGAGCTGCCCAAGCTGTGGGACAGCTTCTACCGAATGGATAAATCCCGCACCCGTTCCGGCGGCGAGTCGGGTCTGGGTCTTGCCATCGTCAAGGGAAACATGGAGCTTCTTCAAATGCCTTATGGTGTTCGCCTCGAATCCGGCGGCATCGTATTCTGGCTGCAGTTACCTCTGGCTCAATAACTCGTCGTTTTAACCAAACCAACAGCCCTTCGCCCATGCATATTCTGCATTTGGCAAAGGGCTTATCCTTTGACAATATCCAAATATCAGTGGTATAATTTATGTATATTACTGCATAATGATGCAAACCGGAGAGATCGATATGATAGCCACCATAGTCAACGCCGTTCTTGTTCTTCTGGGCAGCGCCATTGGCATACTGTTCAAAAGCAAAATAAAAGAAAACTATACAAAGACGCTTATCGCCGGCATGGCGCTGTGCGTCATGTTCATAGGCATATCCAGCGCCATGGAAACTTCCAGCGCGATACACCTCATTATATGTATGGTCATCGGCATCATACTGGGTGAGCTTCTGCGGATAGAAGACCGTTTGGACGGCATGGGAAACTTTCTCAAGCGCAAGCTGATGAAAAACGAGGATGAAAACAGCCGCTTTACCGAAGGCTTTGTGGCTTCCACCCTGCTGTTCTGCATCGGTTCCATGGCCATCATGGGTTCGCTGGAAGCAGGCATAAATAAAAACTACACCATCATCCTGTCCAAAAGCATCATCGACTGTGTTTCCGCCTGTACTCTGGCGGCAACACTGGGCATAGGCGTTGCTTTTTCCGCAGCTGCCGTATTGGTATATCAGGGTGCCATCACTCTTCTGGCTTCCTTTGTAGCCCCGTTCCTCAGCAGCGCGGTCGTTTCCGAGATGACTGCCGTTGGCGGCTGCGTATTGATAGCCATTGCCTTCAATATGCTGGGTGTTACCAACGAAAAGATAAAAGCAGGCAATATGCTGCCCTGCATATTTCTGCCGCTTATTTACATACCAATTTATAACTGGCTGACCGGTCTGTTTTAACAGCTGTCGTAAGAAAGGAAGGTTCTCCCAATGAATAGAATTAAAATGACCACTCCTTTGGTGGAGATGGACGGCGACGAAATGACCCGTATCATCTGGCAGATGATAAAAGACGAGCTTATCCTGCCCTTTGTTGACCTTAAAAGTGAGTATTACGACCTTGGTCTGCCCAATCGCGAAGCCACCAAAGACCAGGTAACAAAAGACGCTGCCGCTGCCAACGCAAAATACGGTGTTGCTGTCAAGTGTGCCACCATCACTCCCAACTCCGGACGCATGACTGAGTATAACCTGAGCCAGATGTGGAAAAGTCCCAACGGCACCATCCGCGCGTATCTCGACGGGACCGTATTCCGCGCTCCCATTCTGGTAGACGGCATTTCCCCTGTTATCCCCACGTGGCAAAAGCCTATCACCATTGCCCGCCACGCCTATGCAGACATATATAAAGCAGTAGACTCCGCTGCCAACACCGGCGATGTGCTGACGCTCACCTCAGTTGCGGAAGACGGCACCGTTACCGAAAAGACCATCTACGAATTTGAGTGTCCCGGCGTTGTTCTCGGTCAGTACAACAAAGACAGCTCTATTGAAAGCTTTGCCCGCTCCTGCTTCAACTATGCTCTGGACACTTGTCAGGATCTTTGGTTCTCCGCAAAGGATACCATCATCCAGTCCTACGATGGTCGGTTCAGAGACATTTTCCAGAACCTTTACGATTCAGAATACAAACAGGCTTTTGAAGAAAAAGGTCTTACTTACCTGTATACCCTGATCGATGACGCGGTAGCCCGCTGCATCCGCTCCAAGGGCGGGTTCATCTGGGCGTTGAAGAATTACGACGGCGACGTTATGAGCGACATGGTATCCGCTGCTTTTGGTTCTCTGGCAATGATGACCTCTGTCCTCGTAAATTCAAACGGCGTATACGAATATGAAGCTGCTCATGGCACCGTTACCCGTCACTACTACCGTTACCTCAACGGCGAAGAAACCTCAACCAACCCCATGGCTACTATCTTCGCATGGTCCGGCGCGCTGCGCAAAAGAGGCGAAAAGGATCAGCTGCCTGAGCTGGTGGATTTTGCCGACAAGCTTGAAGCCGCTTCTCTGGGTGTTATCCAAAGCGGGATCATGACCGGAGACCTTGCTGCCATGTATACCGGCAGCAGCGCAAAAGCCGTAACCACAAAAGAATTTATAATCGAAATAAAAAATGTTCTGTCGAAAGCCCTCTGAGTCAAGTCTTTTTGTGCTAAAAGCCGAATTTGCAGGCAAAAATACGAAAAGCTATTGTATTACGTTTTTGAGTTTGATATAATAACAGATGCGTCAAAAAATCTGAAACATTTTTTGACAGTCAATTCACAATTTGTGTACAAGGATGTGCATCATGGCAACCTCCAAAGAATCTAAAAAGAATACCGCGGCAAAGAGTGCCGACAAAAAGGCTGCAAAAATGGAATCTCTGAAGGTCCTGATGGACAAGGGTCGCAAAGATGGTTCCATTACCGCGGCAGAGCTTAATGGACTTCTTGAGACCATTGACCTGACCGTGGAACAGATCGAAAACGTATATGAAACTTTTGAATCCCTTGGTATCCAGATCATCAGCGCTGAACTCGATCTGGACGTGGATGCCGAAGAAGCTCCCGTAGACGACGGTCCTGAAGAAGAACTGGTAGACCCCGTTGAGCTTGCAGCGGAATACAATCTGGACGATCCTGTCAGAATGTACCTCAAAGAGATCGGTCAGATAAAGCTGCTGACCGCCGAAGAAGAGCTGGAGCTGGCCGAAAGAGTAGCCGCCGGTGACGAAAAGGCCAAAGCCAAGCTCACCGAAGCAAACCTCAGACTGGTCGTTTCCATAGCAAAGAAATATTCCGGTCGTGGTCTGCATATTCTGGACCTTATCCAGGAAGGCAACACCGGTCTTATCCGCGCGGTAGACAAGTTTGACTATACCAAAGGCAACAAGTTCTCCACCTATGCAACATGGTGGATACGTCAGGCAATAACCCGTGCCATCGCCGATCAGGCCAGGACCATCCGTGTACCTGTCCATATGGTTGAAGTTATCAACAAGGTCACCCGCTGCAACCGCAAGCTGGTTCAGGAACTGGGTCGTGAACCCACTGCCGAGGAGATCGCCGAAGATCTTGGCATTCCTCTGGAAAAGGTCATGGACGCCAACCGCACCGCAGCCGACACACTTTCTCTTGATACTCCCGTAGGCGACGAAGAGGATACCACCATCGGTTCCTTTGTTGAAGACGAGAACACTCCCGGTCCCGCAGACGCAACCTCCAACACCATGCTGGCAGAAGCGCTGGACGAGATACTGGGAACTCTCACCGAACGTGAGGCAGATGTTTTGCGTATGCGTTTTGGTCTGTACGATGGTCGTACCCGCACTCTTGAAGAGGTGGGTCAGATCTTCGGCGTCACCCGCGAACGTATCCGCCAGATCGAAAACAAAGCCATAAGAAAGCTCCGCCACCCCAGCAGAGCGAAGAAAATCAGAGACTTTTACAGTTGATGCAGTCTCAGCCGGCAAGTCGGCTCTGCAATAATACATTGATACATTGATTTTAAGCCCACCCGCTCATGCAGGTGGGCTTTATTGCTTTCAGGATACCGCGAATAACAGCGGTATCTTTTTTTCAAACTCTCCAAAATACTTTATGGTAAATTCCAGAAAATCCTTTGAAAGATTGGTCATGTTCCTGTTCCTTGAGTAGGCAATGCCTATCTCTCTTTTCCCGAAAGGACCTTCAACAGCAGCGTAATCCGCAGCCTTGGGTCCTTCCATATCAGCCTCCGCTTCATCAACATATCTGCGAACCATCAGCGCCGAGGAACACACTCCCAGCCCCATCCCAAGCTCAACCATTTTCATCATCGAAGGCTGATCGTCAACCTCGCAGGATATCAGCGGTGTAAAGCCGCATCGTCTGCCAATGATCTCCAGCTGGTCTTTCATTCCATCGCTTGAAACAATAAAATACTCCTTCGACAGTTCTTCCGGCAAAACAGATCTTCGCCCCGAAAAACGATGTCCCGTGGGCATAAGCAGGAATATCCTGTCTGTCATCAGATGATGCCATTCCAGATCCACACCGGAAAATGGTTTGTGAGTAATGCAGAACTCCAGATCTCCCGACATTAGCCGCTGACCGATCTCAGCTCCCCGATTTTCGCCCTGGCGTATCATCACATTGTTGTTTCTCATCAGATAGCTTTCAACAAGATTCAGAAAAAAGCCCGATTCCGTAATATGCAGCCTGATCTCTGAGTTTTTGCCCGATCCTTCCAATTCCTTTACCGCTTCTTCCAGCTCTGCCAGAATCTTGACCACATGTTCCCTGAACATCTCTCCATGTCTTGTAAGCACTGCCGTTCTTTTTTCTCTTACAAACAGCTGATACCCCAATTCCTTTTCCAAAGCGGCAACAGATTTGCTTATGGCGGGCTGAGATATATTCATCATTTCTGCTGCTTTGGTAAAACTTCCGTAAGTAGCCACTGCATTAAAGTATTTCATCTGTATCAGTTCCATAACGCCCTCCATAACTTTTGGTTATGATTTTGAAGAAAATAAGTAATTTGACTGTTATATAGTAATAATATAATATTATGTTATGGGCGTCAATCAGTTTTGCAGACCCAAAAATTTGAAAAGGAAATTAATGAAAGGACGTAACAAAATGCTTAAAAAGAAACGGATAATGGCACTTCTACTTACCCTTTGTCTTCTGCTTGCTCTTATGTCCGGCTGTGCCAAAAAGCAGGAACCGGAAGTAAGCTCCGAACCCGCAGTTTCTTCTGCCCCTTCCGAAGAAGCCGCGCCTGCTGAAAGCGACCCCGTTGAAGCTCCCGCAGAAGACGCTCCCGTCGAGGATGAGGCCGCACCTGCAGAAGATGAGGCTGCACCTGTGGAAAACTATGTTTATTCGCTGCCTCTTACCACCGAGGATGTGACCTTCTCCATCTACCTCAACTTCCCGCCTTATCTTGGCGGCTTCCTGTCCACCTACGCCGACCAGACTGCGTTTATCGCCTGGCAGGAACGCACCGGCATAAGTCTGGATTTTTACGAATCCAGCGACCGTGACGCCATGACAACGCAGATCGCTCTGATGG
>CAZIPP010000056.1:7798-9270 GCA_964541215.1 uncultured Oscillospiraceae bacterium | reverse complement strand
CGGCGTGTACGGCGATAGTGTGACCGACGAAGGAAGGGAAGATGGTGGAAGATCTGGACCAGGTCTTCAGAACTTTCTTCTCGCCGGAGTTGTTCATTTCTTCAACCCGCTTATACAGCTCAGGTGCTACAAACGGGCCTTTTTTGATACTTCTGCTCATGAAATTAGCCTCCTTACCTGATTACTTGCTGTTTCTGCGCTTGACGATGAACTTATCGGTGGGGTTCTTGGTCTTGCGGGTCTTGTAACCCAGAGCGGGCTTGCCCCAGGGAGTAACAGGACCGGGACGACCAACGGGGCTCTTGCCTTCGCCGCCGCCGTGGGGGTGATCGTTGGGGTTCATAACGGAACCGCGAACAGTGGGACGGATGCCCATGTGACGGACACGACCGGCTTTGCCGAGGTGTACGTTTTCGTGGTCGAGGTTGCCGACCTGACCGATGGTGGCCATGCAGTTCATACGGATGTAACGAACTTCGCCGGAGGGCAGTCTGACCTGAGCAAGCTCGCCGTCTTTAGCCATCAGCTGAGCGGAAGTGCCAGCGGAACGAACCAGCTGAGCGCCTCTGCCGGGGTACAGTTCGATGTTGTGGATAACAGTACCTACGGGGATGGAAGAGATGGGCAGAGCGTTGCCGACCTTGATGTCGGCGGAAGCGGAAGCGATGATGGTATCGCCGGGCTTCAGACCGTGGGGAGCGATGATGTAGCGACGCTCGCCGTCGGTGTATTCAACAAGAGCGATGTAGGCGCTGCGGTTGGGATCGTATTCGATGCGGATTACGGAACCTTCAACGTCCATCTTGTCGCGCTTGAAGTCGATGATGCGGTATTTACGCTTGTTGCCGCCGCCGCGATGACGGACGGTGATTCTGCCGTAGCTGTTGCGACCGGCATTCTTTTTGAGGGTGACAACCAGGCTGCGCTCGGGTTTAGCCTTCTTATCAACGCCGTCAAAACCGGAAACGGTCATATGTCTCCGAGCCGGGGTAGTCGGCTTATAAGATTTTATCGCCATAATGCGTTACACTCCTTAAGTTAAATCATACCCTCGAAGAACTCGATAGGCTTGGAATCGGCAGACAGCTGGACCATAGCTTTCTTCCAGCTTGCTCTGCGTCCCATGGGATAAGTGCCGGTACGCTTCTGCTTGCCGAGCATGTTCAGGGTGTTGACCTTAACGACCTTAACACCGAAGATCTCTTCGATAGCCTTGGCGATCTCGATCTTGTTGGCGCTCTTGTCTACCTCGAAGACATACTTGAGGCTTTCGGTAGCTTCCATGGACTGTTCGGTAATGATGGGGCGTTTGATGATATCGTATGCGGTTTTCATTATGCAAACACCTCCTCGATTTTTGCAAGGGCAGCCTTATCAACGACGAACTTGTTAGCATTCAGGATGTCGTATACGTTGATCAGGTTGGCGAAGGTGACCTGTACGCCGGGGATGTTACGACCGGACATGTACAC
>CAZIPP010000056.1:0-7788 GCA_964541215.1 uncultured Oscillospiraceae bacterium | reverse complement strand
TCTTTTCGGGGGTAACAACAAGAGCCTTTTTCTCAACACCAACAGCGGTGAGGAAGGTCTTGAAGGTCTTGGTCTTGATCTCGTCCATCTTCAGATCATCGATAACGATGATGTCGCCGGCTGCTGCCTTGGCAGACAGGGCGCTCTTGAGAGCGAGTCTCTTGACCTTTTTATTCAGAGTGTAGCTGTAATCTCTGGGCTTGGGAGCGAATGCGACGCCGCCGTGGGTCCACTGAACAGCACGGATGGAACCCTGACGGGCTCTGCCGGTGCCCTTCTGGCGCCAGGGCTTGATGCCGCCGCCGGAAACTTCGCTTCTGGTCAGGGCGCTCTGAGTACCCTGACGGCAGTTGGCAAGGTGGTTCTTTACAACGTCGTGGACGACGGCCTGGTTGGGCTCGATGCCGAAGATGGCTTCATTGAGCTCGACTTCGCCGACTTCCGCGCCGGACATATTGTAAACTTTAACGTTCATTGTAATGTCGATCTCCTTTCATTAGCCTCTGGCGGATGCCTTCTGCGGGTTGATTCTGGTGCCGACTGCGGCAGCCATGTTCTTGACCTTGTGGACCTTGACGGTGTTCTTTACATAGACAACGCCGCCCTTAGGACCGGGGATAGCACCGTGAACAACGATCATGTTGAGCTCGGGATCAACCTTAACGACCTTCAGGTTCTGAACAGTTACCTGTTCAACACCCATGTGACCGGCGCCGATCTTGCCCTTGAAGATACGGGAGGGGTCAGAACCGGAACCCATGGAACCTGCGTGACGGTGAACGGGACCGCCGCCGTGGCTGGTGGGAGTACGCTGAGCGTTGTAACGCTTGATGACGCCGGCGTAGCCTTTACCTTTGGAAATGCCGGTAACGTCGATGTAGTCGCCTTCTGCGAAGATATCAACAGCGATCTCGTCGCCTACTTCGAGGTCAGCGGAAGAGTCGAGTTTGAACTCTTTGAGGTACTTCTTGGGGGCTACTTCAGCCTTTTTGAAGTGTCCCAGCTCGGGCTTGTTGAGCTTCTTTTCAGCTACATCTTCAAAGCCCAGCTGAACGGCTTCGTAGCCGTCTTTTTCTGTGGTCTTCTTCTGAACGACAACGCAGGGACCGGCTTCAATAACAGTTACCGGAATGACCTTGCCGCTCTCATCGAAGATCTGGGTCATGCCCACTTTTTTACCGATGATGGCTTTCTGCATTAAATGTTCCTCCTGAAAGGTTATTGGTTGGACATTGGGTATCCAACTTGACCCGGTCTTACACACGCAAGAATTTATATATTATATATAAATGTATAAGACCTTGGGCATTTTTAAGTAAGGACTCGGTCCTTACAGCTTTATCTCAATCTCAACACCGGCGGGAAGATCGAGGCTCATCAGAGCTTCAACAGTCTTCTGGTTGGGGTTGAGGATATCGATCAAACGCTTGTGGGTGCGGCGCTCAAACTGCTCACGGGAATCCTTATACTTATGAACAGCGCGCAGGATGGTGACTATCTCAGTCTTGGTGGGAAGGGGGATGGGGCCGGAGACCTGAGCGCCGTTGCGCTTTGCAGTCTCGACTATCTTCTGTGCGCTGGAGTCGATGAGCTGGTGGTCGTAAGCCTTGAGTCTGATGCGGATCATTTCTTTGGATGCCATTTTTGTTTTTCCTCCTGAAAGTTCGTACGTAGTGGTAATTAATATTGTGGGTATCCGCTGCGTACGGCAGAGAATTTGCTGACCGCTCTTCCGGGCGTATCACTCTTTGCCCATAGAAAAAACCGGCAAGACATACTTAGCCGGCCAAAATTCCACTGCAAAACGATATACGTAAGCGTCAGTATTCTCAGGCCGCCCGATTGTCGGACATACTCCGCGGAAGTTACCGGCGTTCGCCGCAATCTCCCGTTTCATCGCAGATGCGCTCTTTTCACGCGCCCGATTATAATAACGCAAAAACCCCCTTATGTCAAGGGGGTTTTTGTTATTTTTGAAGAATTTTTTTATCTTTTTTCTCCATTTTGTACAAAACACTAGGCTCAGTGTTAACACGTTGTGAGATTTGTTAATAAGCGACGCCCCAGTAGACCATCTTTTTGGCAGGTTTGCCACAAATGGCGCATACTTCGCCCAGGTCTTCCTGCTCAAAGGGGATGCAGCGGGAGGACACGCCGGCTTCTTCTTTCATCTTCAGCTCGCAATCGAGGTCGCCGCACCACATGGTTTTGACGAATCCGCCCTTGCCTTCGACTATTTCCCTGGTCTCTTCAAGGCTGTGAGCTTCGAAGGTGTTCTCAACAAGGTTCTTCTTTGCCTTGGCGTACAGACCGGCGTGGACTTCGTCCATCAGCTTGCCCGCCACAGCTTCCAGCTCGTCAAGAGATACGAAGGTCTTTTCGCCGTTGTCGCGGCGAACCATGACGCACTGACCGTTTTCGATATCCTTGGGACCGATCTCAACTCTGAGGGGAACTCCCTTCATTTCGTACTCCGCGTACTTCCAGCCGGGGCTCTGATCGGAAACGTCGGCCTTTACTCTGTAGCCGGCAGCCTTCAGGCGATCAACCAGACCGAGAGCGGCATCGATGACGCCTTCCTTATGCATTGCAACGGGGATAACAACGATCTGGGTGGGAGCTATTCTGGGAGGCAGCACAAGACCCTTGTTGTCGCCGTGGGTCATGATAACGCCGCCGATGATACGGGTGGACAGCCCCCAGGAGGTCTGATGAGGATTCTTCAGCTTGTTGTCCTTGTCGGCATATGTGATGTCGAAAGCCTGAGCAAAGCCGTCGCCAAAGTAATGGGAGGTAGCGCCCTGAAGAGCCTTCTTGTCGTGCATCATGCACTCAACTGTATAGGTAGCTTCCGCGCCGGAGAACTTTTCCTTGTCGGTCTTACGTCCGCGAACAACGGGCATAGCCAGAACATTTTCGCAGAAGTTGGCGTAAACCTCCAGCTGCTGTTCGGTCTCGGCAATAGCTTCCTCAGCGGTGGCGTGCATGGTGTGACCTTCCTGCCAGAGGAATTCTCTGTGGCGCAGGAAAGGACGGGTGGTTTTTTCCCAGCGCAGGACGCTGCACCACTGGTTATACAGCTTGGGCAGGTCTCTGTAAGACTGGATAACGTTTTTGAAATGCTCGCAGAACAGAGTTTCGGAAGTGGGGCGGATGCAAAGACGCTCTTCCAGCTCCTCGCTGCCGCCTACGGTGACCCATGCGCACTCGGGAGCGAAGCCTTCAACGTGGTCCTTTTCCTTCTGCAGCAGGGACTCGGGTATCAGCATGGGAAGGTAGACGTTTTCATGTCCCTTTTCCTTGAACATAGCGTCGAGAGTGCTCTGTATATTCTCCCAAATGGCATAACCGTAAGGTCGCAGGATAAACATGCCCTTGACGCTGCTGTAATCTATCAGCTCCGCCTTGGTGCATACGTCAGTATACCATTTTGCAAAATCTACCTCCATATCGGTGATCTGCTCGACCTGTTTCTTGTCTTTTGCCATTTGTTTCAATCCTTTCAAATTAATGCACATATTATTGTATCACGGCTGTCAAGAGAGGTTAAAGGTGTCAAGTTAAAGGTTTAAGGTTCAGCAGTTTGATGCATTATGCGTTATGTAAACCAAGCCCTGATAACTGATAGTGAAGAACTGACCGAACCAGTCTCAAATCACATTACTGACCCCTGATACCTGTTCTCCGTTGACTGCGTCAATGGAGAAATGACAGCAGAGTGTAACGGAGAGTGCAGCCATACATATTATATAATGTGGCGCGGCCACAATTTACTTTGGGGGAAGCCAGCATGTCTCAGTTCTATTTCCGAACCACGGAAAATGAGCATATACAAACTTCTGTACATATCCGGCAGGAGACAAGGTGCGTTATTATCGGCAGGGTGCTTGACAGCAGCGGCTCCCCTGTTTCGGACGCAGTGGTGCTGCTGTATCAGGGACTTGAGTCCGGATCTGTTCTGGCTCAGACCTTTACCGATTCGGACGGTGTGTTCTGTTTCGGTCCGCTGCCAAAGGACACCTTGCATAAAATAAAGATATATAAGGATAATAGTAAAATACGCGAACTCGAAATCAAAACTGAGGTTTGACAGATGATATATCGACAGCAGGTATGCCTTGACCGGGGCACCTACGAATTTTACAGCAGGATAGCTCTGTCTGCCGGACTGTCCATTGAACAGGTATTATCCGACGCGCTGTTCCGTCTGGCAGGTGAACTGGCAATGGAAGCCATCGGTGAGGATGGGCGTACAGAAGTGATGGAGAATATGTAAAAAGGATGCGGCGTAAGCTGCATCCTTTTTACAGTTGACAGTTGACGATTAATGATGTCATTTCTCAGCCATAGCTCAGCTTGCTGACCTGCGGCTGAGAAGTCCCCTTCTTAAAATGGGGATCCTCATGCCTGCTGACGCAGACTCAGGATGACAGCGTAATCGTCGGCAACACCTCATCCACCTCGCTTTGCTCCCTCGCAATGACAAAGGGAGTGCGGATCATAACAGGCGGAACGGACAGGATCGTTCCCTGCAAATGCTCAAGTGGCTTTTCTCTACTTTTTACGGAACACCACCAGCTTGCTCAGTACATAGTTCAGCACAACGACCACTACTTGCAGGACAAGCTTTGCAGCCATTTCTCCTATGCCGGCAATGTCTATCATTATAAATAAGCCCAGTTCTTCAACTCCCAGTGAAAACAGCCGAGCCGCGTAAAAAGCTGCCATTTGGCGAAATAAGCCCTCTCCCCTGCTTTGGAATACAAATATTCTGTTTGTAAAAAAGGCAAAGGTAACAGCTATTATCCATGATATGACCTCTGCAATAAGATAGTGCACCGATTTGCAGGCAAGCCAAAAGGTCGCCATGCTGACAAGAGTTGTCAGTACACCGAAAATGAGGTATGTTATAAGCTCCCGGGACAGCTTTGTCCGAAGCAGCTTTTTGAGTTTGTCCATAGTTGGTTCCTTATTACAAATATGCTGTCATTTCGATAGCCGCAAAGCGACTGAGAAATCCCCTTCATATGCTGGGGATCCTCACGCCTGCTGCGCAGACTCAGGATGACAGCGTTGTCGTTATATTATATAATGTACAATTATAGCACATATTAAAATTCAGGCAAGGGTGTTTCGACCACTTGATAATGGCTATATTATAATGTATATTAATTCCATAATCTTACCGGAGGTATGAATATGACCATTAAAATAGGTATCATGGGTTACGGCAATCTTGGTCGTGGTATAGAATGTGCCATAAAGCACTGCGATGATATGGAGCTGGCTGCGGTCTTTACCCGCAGAGATCCCGCTTCTTTGAGTATTCTGACAGAGGGCGTTCCTGTTTTGCCCGCCGAAAAAGCAGCTGAGATGGTCGATCAGATCGACGTGCTGATGCTCTGCGGCGGCAGCGCCACCGATCTTCCTGTTATGACTCCAAAATACGCCGCCATGTTCAACGTGGTGGACAGCTTCGACACTCACGCAAAGATACCCCAGCATTTTGCCGCTGTTGACGAAGCCGCCAAGGCTTCCGGCAAGGTCGCCCTTATCTCCGGCGGCTGGGACCCCGGTATGTTCTCGCTGAACCGTCTTTACGCCAACTGCATCCTTCCTCAGGGCAAGGATTACACCTTCTGGGGTCGCGGCGTAAGCCAGGGTCACAGCGATGCTATCCGCCGCATCCCCGGCGTTGTGGACGCACGGCAGTACACCGTACCTGTGGATGAAGCTCTTGAGTCTGCCAGAAACGGCGAAGGCAAGGATTTTACTGCCCGTCAGATGCACACCCGCGAATGCTATGTGGTCGTTGAAGACGGCGCCGACAAGGCTGCCATCGAAAGCCAGATAGTAAATATGCCCAACTATTTCGCGGATTACAACACCACCGTCAGCTTCATCTCCCTTGATGAGCTGAAGGCTAACCACTCAGGCATCCCCCACGGAGGTTTTGTTATCCGCAGCGGCAAGACCGGTTGGAACGACGAGCACAGCCACACCATCGAATACAGTCTGGATCTGGATTCCAACCCCGAATTCACCTCTTCTGTGCTGGTGGCTGCCGCCAGAGCTGTGGCACGCTTTGCCGGGGAAGGCAAGTCCGGCTGTCTGACCATGTTTGATGTTCCTCCCGCATACCTCAGCCCTCTTAGCGGCGAATACCTGCGGGCGCATATGCTGTAAAAAAATGACCGCCGTATGGCGGTCATTTTTTTACAATGATATCCGTTCCTTGCGGAACAGGTGATATATCTTCGATATGATATCTGCTGCGCAGATGAGATATGCCTGCGGCATATGAAGGAACGGATATTATATCATATTTTGCCCATGGCAAAATATATCATACAGCAAAGCCGTATATCACATCTCCGAAGGAGATATATCATTTAATTTACAACTTCCAACTCAACGGTGTTTTTACTGTTCTGCCGGGGCTTCAGGCAGTTCAAACTCCCCAACCATAGCTGCGTAAAACATATATTCTCCGGTTTCGGCATCTATATACACCCGTTCGGTTTCGCCATCAAATCTCCATGCCAGTCTGCAATCTTCTGTTTTTGGATCTCGTTCAAAAGCCAGGCAGGCAGTCCAATCTTCTGTAACACGTTCCTCAACCTTCATGGCAGCAGCTCTGGCTTCCTGCTCTGTGACCACAGGCTGAGTAATGTTTGGCGGATCATTAAAGCGGCGCAGCACCGTTACACAGCAGCCTGTATCAGACAACTGAACATTTGCGGATTCCATATAATTCAGGACACCATTATAATCCTTTGCAAGCGAGTAGGATACATAACTGTCACGGTATTCCGGTGTCAAAACGTATTCGTCTCCCATGTCCAGAAGCTCACGAACCTTTTGCAGGAGCACTTCCCTGCTTTCCTGAGCAGCAACTCCTGCGTCCTCAGCGGCAAAGTTTCGTACATACACGACATTCATGTCCGCATCAATCTCAACGGTTGTTCCATCCTCCTTACTCAGGACAAATCCCATCGGGTTTCCAATTTCATCAGTCAGCGGTTCAAGGGTGTCAAAATCAACAGGCACACCAATTGCCTCCAATAGGGTTTCGAAAGTTTTGTCTTTACCCGTTGTTGACAAAAACCCCACAAAAATATATCTGGTCAGCCAAGGCTGCAGCTCGGTATAGATATTCCTGCCGCAGTCGTAATACTCCGTTTTCCCGTCGGCTTCAAGGCGAATAACAGTGGTATCTTCCCAATAGGTAACGGACTTGCCGCCATCACCTGTCATGGTTAAAAATTTGCCCTTCGGTTCGTCGAACTTCTTTACTTTTTCCCACCCCTCGGTAGACGCCGCCAGTTCCCTGTATTGTCTTTGATGGAGATCGTCCATGGTACAAATCGCTCCGGTCATCCGTCCTTCCATGTTTTCAATCCCAAACCAGATATCAAGGAGCGTCTGCGTGATGGGATCACGTTCTTCTTTTGATTCTGCTTCGTTTTGTACATCAGCAGGTTCCTGCAGCACTTCGGGTTCTGCAATAGGTATCTCCAACGATTTCTGTATGCCCATATCATCAGGCACCGAAGCTTCATCCTCAGTAGAACAGGACGCAAAAAGGCTAACGGCAACCAAGAGCAATATGCAAAGACAGCAGCGTTTTGTTCGGTTATACATCCGGCTCACTCCTTTGTTTGACGTTAATTCGGTAATACATTTCAAGTATAAGCCTATGCTGACAGCATTGTCAATCTTTTCCTTATAAAAACAAGGACGGTATAAAACCGTCCTTGTTTCGGGATTTCTTGGGTCAGCAAAGAT
>CAZIPP010000055.1:0-9273 GCA_964541215.1 uncultured Oscillospiraceae bacterium | reverse complement strand
AAGTTGAAACAGGTAAATCATTCGCTTTAATAGCATGATAAATATGTTGACCTTTGCGAACAGCATCTGAAATAATTTTTTCAGTTTCGTAAAAACTTTCCTTGCTAAGAGGAATACCGCTGCGTGATTCAGAAAGTGTTTCTTCATATGCTTTTTGAGCATATTTAGCAACATACAATCTGCGGATATACGGACAAGAACTACGGCTTCTTTTGTAACAAGAATTACAAACAAAAGGAGCTTTTAATAACGAAGTACAAGGTTCATTAGTACGGGTATATCCGCTTGTGTGTGATTGAGAGTTTCTTTTGACTTCACGTGAAATGGTGGTTGGGCTTTTGCCGATGCGTGAAGCTATTGCCTTAAATGTCATACCTTTAGATAAACATTCCTGAATTTCTATTCTGTCATCTAAAGTCATATGTTTGTTTTTGGTTTCATTGTTCATTTAGTCTAAGACCTCCTTTTCTTAGACTAAATGCTACCACAAAATCTTTCTCAAAGTAAATGCAACTCAAAATTCTACTGTTGCATTTACTTTGAGAATTTACGATTTTAAAATAAATATTTATTTTTTTCAAAAAAGATATTGACAAGTGGGCGTAGCTGTGTTAAAATATAATCCGTGCCTAGGGGTACTATGGAGAGGTGTCCGAGTGGTTTAAGGAGCTAGTCTTGAAAACTAGTGATGCGAAAGCACCCAGAGTTCGAATCTCTGCCTCTCCGTTTTTTTATATTTACTTGGTGTTATCCAATTTGGCGGGTAACACTATATGTACGGAGAAGTACTCAAGTTGGCCGAAGAGGCGCCCCTGCTAAGGGTGTAGGTCGGGTAACCGGCGCGAGAGTTCAAATCTCTCCTTCTCCGCCAATTATTCAATACTCTACTTTGCGAGAGAGAAGTATTGAACAATCAGAACTGAGAACATTGTTTAGTTTATGAACTAAGCAATGTTCTCTTTTTTTGCGCCTGTTTCTTCGTCCTGCAACAAGTCGCCAATAAATCGGTATCTTATATCTATTGACTGCTCCCACTTGCCATCAACCTTTTGACGATCGGAAACTGTTATGCTTTCTATAAGCTCACACACAACAGCCCTTGTCAGTGTTTCAATGTTTGTGAAATCACTGATAATATTCAACCATTCATTAACTTCATCATTTGCTGTACTTATTTGTTCCAGTTCATCATGCAGTCTCGGAATTTGATTTTCAAGTTCGCTTTGTTCCTTTAAAAAATCTTCCATCATAGACTTGAATACTTCTTCCGGCAAATTTTCGCTACATTTATCAATATAGAGGTTTTTGATAGTGGTTTTGATTACTGAAAGTCTGTTTTCAGCATTAGAAATCTGACCTCTTATAACCTTCGTTTCTGCCATTGCGTGCTTACTTTTCAATGTCAAAAGTTTGTTTGCAATGGTTTCTTTTTCGTTCTCTGCAATTACAGCATAATGCCTGATATCGTTTAAAACAATTTCGCAAAGGTCGTCTTCTTCTATGTAACAATACTGAATGTGTACAGGTTGATACAAGCGGAAATATTACTGCTATTGAAATCGGTGAAGCAACAATTACAGCAACCAACCAAAGTAGCGGTTTGTCTGCAAGTTGTGTTGTGACAGTTACAGAACCAGCCGCAGTTACTGGTATTACAAGTGATATTACCGAGATTGTATGTAATGAGGGTGATTTATTCATGATAGATTATGAAATCACTCCCGAAAATGCCGGAAATAAAGCTGTTGAAATAACATTTGCTAATGATATTGCAACTGTGTCAGGTGGTCTTATAACTGCTGTTAAATCAGGAGAAACCACAATTACCATAACATCTGTTGATGGTGGACATTCAATCACTATACCTCTTACTGTTCTTGCGTCAGAAACTGATGACTTAGCAGAAGAAGTATTGATTGAATATGCGGAAATCACAGATACAGGTATTGCCGCTGATATCATCAATGAAAATGATAATGATGTTATTGGTGAAATTTTCATAGCAACATATGATAAAGATACCAAGAAAATGATTAAAGTTATATCAGAGGAAATAACTGTGCCTGCTGGTGATGTATTACCTTATTCTACTGATATTGAAATTGCATCAAATCATGCGGTAAAAATATTTATATGGAAAAAGCAAACTATAAAACCGCTATGTGTAGCATATGAAATTAGCTAAATAAATATGAAAACAGCGACTTTGACGTACAAATCAAAGTCGCTGTTATGCTATAAGCGGGCAATCTTGTCAAAGAAGTACCCCCTATAGTCATCTTGTCATTACAACAGAAAGGATGATTCTAATGCAAACATCACATAAGACAAACGTGTCAGTTTAACTGACAATGTTATTATACCGCATATTTTAGCATTTGTCAGCTATTTTTTCGCATTTATTCATGATACACAACTATAAATACTAGAGTTCTGTATTTGAAAAAAAATGCTTTTTGTGACCATTATTAATCTTTGGAAGGTAATTGACATTAAATAAATTAAAATGCGATATGGCTCGTTTTGGGTACGTTTGTGACCGTTGTAAACAACAGAATTATATTTTTATATAATTTATTCCGTTATCGGCACAAAAATATAATAAATTATTCTAATTCTATTGAATTTATTCCTATAATGTGGTATAATATATACAGAAGTTAGGAGTGAGATTATGAATTATTTATCTGTATCACAAATGGCGAAAAAATGGAATATGTCCGAGCGTGGAGTTAGAAAATACTGTGCCGAAAATAAAATACCCGGAGCATTCTTGACGGGCAAGACTTGGAATATTCCTGAAAATGCAGAAAAACCTGAAAGAATAAATAAAAAAAGTGATGTGCCTCAAAATCTTCTTGAAAGATTAAGAACAGAGAAAAAATCATCTCTCAAAGGCGGAATTTATCACAAAATACAGATTGAACTTACCTATAATTCAAATCATATTGAGGGTAGCAAATTAACCCACGACCAGACAAGATATATTTTTGAAACTAATACCATTGGCGTGGAAAACGATGCTTTAAATGTTGATGATATTATAGAAACTGCAAATCATTTCAAATGTATTGATATGATAATTGATAACGCAACATATAAGCTCACAGAAAAATTTATTAAGGAATTGCACTTTACTTTAAAGTCAGGTACATCAGATTCAAGAAAAGATTGGTTTAATGTGGGAGAGTATAAAAAACTTCCGAATGAAGTTGGGGGAAAAGAAACCGCAAGTCCTGAAACTGTGGCACAAAAAATCAAAGAACTTTTGAAATCGTATAATCAAAAGAATGAGCATACTTTGGAAGAAATAATAGATTTCCATTACCAGTTTGAAACTATACATGTTTTTCAAGATGGTAATGGTCGTGTAGGCAGACTTATTATGTTTAAGGAATGTCTCAAAAATAACATCGTACCATTTATCATTGATGATAGCCTTAAAATGTTCTATTACAGAGGACTGTCCGAATGGAACAACGAAAAAGGTTATTTGACTGACACCTGCCTCTCGGCACAAGATAAGTTTAAAAAATATTTGGAATATTTTAAAGTACCCTATAAGGAATAATATTAATTACAAAAGAGGGAAGATCATTATGAAGAAATATAGTACAAAACGACATATATTATTTTATGAATTTGAAAAATTGTGGTTATTCTTAACTTTATTAAACTTGATAGCGATATTTTTTATTGTTAGGGGGTCAACATTACCCTTAATTAGTGATAATAAAATTATAAAATTCTTGTTTTATTCAAGTGAAACAAGTGATAAGACACTATATAACATTTCTATTAGTTATTTTGCCGCATATATTTTTTATATGATACAAGTGTATTATCCGGAAAAGAAAAGAACAGAAAAAGCACTAGTAAGCATGGAATTGCCTGTTTTAAATCTTATAAATCAAACCAATATGTTCCTTTTTGTGTGGGATCAATACACGGTAAAAAACGACCCTGCTGATGGAACGATTTTAAATGTAAATATTAAAACTATTTACTATAAAAACGATCCCGATCATGCGATGCGAGCAGATAAAGAAGAATTAAAGAATATTTCAAAGCGTGTTAAAGAAGATTACGATGAAATTGTTAATAGTTCAACATTTCAATTTTGTGATAATGCCTTAAAACAACTCATATTGGAAATTAACATCCCAGAAGAAATAAATATTTTGTATCAAACATTGCTAAGTGCTGAATTGCTTTCCAAAAATGAAGGTTCTACAATAATGGAAACATATTCAGAAGAAATTATTTATGATATTCAAGAAAGATTGAAAAAACTTGATAATCTACTGGATACAAACTGTAATTTTGATTATTCAATAACAGAAGACATAAATGATATTAAGCAAAGAGATATGCTTGATCTCATTGCATTGCAAACTGTTGCGGAAAACTTTGGTTATTTTTCCGAATTACCACAAAGTTATAAAGATTCGTTAAAATAAAATTGCATAAACATTTGTAAGTTAAAAAGAAATATGATATAATTCTTTTAGGAAACAAGATGCATAAATTCCTCATATTACTGTATGAGGAATAACAATCAAACTAAATCGTGTATTTTGCAAAGTAAGTGTTATTGGGTAGTAGGATATTAAGAGAAGTTTTAACTTCTCCGGAATAAAAAAAGACAAGCGAAAAGTTTGTCTTTTTTTATTCCGGAGAAGGTCGGAGATTAACTCAAGCGCCAGGCACCGGCAAGAGAGAGATTTTGCGCCGTGCCGTTCCCGGTGGGAGAAAAAGGCAGGACGCAAACAAAGATCCCTGAAACAAAGTTCTCATTTGTTGAGGTCTTTGTTTCAGGGATTTTTTAAAATTCATTAATTAATATTTTTTATTCACCGTCAAACAGCGGAGTCGAAAAATATCTTTCAGCCGTATCAGGCAAAAGCGTAACCACACATTTTCCCTTGCCGAGTTTTTTTGCAAGACGTTTTGCAGCAGCAACATTTGTACCGCTTGAAATTCCGCACATAATGCCTTCCTTGCGGGTAAGCTTGCGTGAGGTTTCAAGAGCTTCATCATCGGTTACTATGCACACTTCATCATAAATGTCGCAATTAAGCACTGCCGGCACAAGACCGTCACCTATACCCATTTGCACATGTGTACCAATGGAACCGCCTGAAAGGATAGCCGCGTTTTCGGGCTCTACCGCCCAGATGAGAGTGTCAGGATTAGCGCCTTTAAGCACCTCTCCGATACCTGTGATGGTGCCGCCGGTACCAATGCCGGAGCAAAATCCGTCTACGGTTCTGCCGATATCATTCAGAATTTCAATGCCTGTGTATTTAAGATGAGCCTCAGGATTTGCCTCGTTTTCAAACTGCTGAGGAACAAAAACATTGGGATTCTCTGCTTTTAGCCTTTCAGCCACAGCCACGCATTCTTCGATGGCTTCGCCAATGTTGCCGTCATCGTGAACAAGAATAACATCGGCACCATAATGATGCACAAGTTTTCTTCTTTCTTCGCTTACTGAATCCGGCATGATAATCTTTGCCTTATATCCTCTTACTGCCGCCACCAATGCAAGACCTATGCCCTGATTGCCGCTTGTGGGTTCTACAATAACAGTATCTTTATTTATCAGACCGTCTTTTTCTGCCTGAAGAATCATATTGTACGCAGTACGGGTTTTTATGGAACCGCCTACATTCAGACCCTCGTATTTTACATAAATATCCGCCATTGTATCATCTGTCATGCGGTTAAGCTTTATAAGCGGAGTGTTGCCTATTGCTTCCAATATATTATTATATACCATAAGTATATATGCCTCCTAAAATTTGCTATGTTATATTATACAACAGTGTTTCTAAAAATGCAACACAAAACCAACTTAAGTGGTGTAATATTTCACAGATTGCATCAGCGGCAGTTGACATACAAAGCCTTTCTTTGCTAAAATACATAATATCGGAGGTGAAAATATGGACCGTATAAGAAGAATTGCCGCAATAAATGATTTGTCGGGTGCCAGCCGTTGTTCGCTGACAGTTGCCCTGCCTGTAATTTCGGCACTTGGCGTACAGTGTTGCGTTATGCCTACGGCCATACTTTCAAATCACACAGGCTTTGACGAATTTTTCTTTGAAGATTACACGGAGCAAATGGGTGAATTTGCTTCCAACTGGAAAAAACTCCGAATGGATTTTGATTGCATATACAGTGGATTTCTCGGTTCCCACAAGCAGATTGAAACTGTGCTTGGATTTATAGATGAATTTAAAAGCCATAATACCCGAATTGTCATTGACCCGGTTATGGGTGACAACGGAAAGATATATTCAACCTATTCAAAACAGCTTTGCAATGACATGAAGCATCTGGCAGCTGCCGCAGATATTGTAACTCCAAATATTACCGAGGCATGCGTCCTCAGTGACACGGACTATGACGGCGAAACCCTGCCCGAAGATAAACTTCTTTCTATGGCAGAGAAAATAAGCTCACATGGTGCCAAAAGTGTGGTTATAACAGGACACAGGGCAAAAAGCAAAGTGGCAAACTTCGCGTATTCGGACGGAGTGTACAAAAGTTTTGCAACACCTGTGGTACCCCAATATTTCAGTGGTACAGGAGACGTGTTTTCGTCCATTATTGCCGGTATGACAGCACTGGGAAGCGATGTGTTCAAAGCGGTGGAGTTTGCCGCCAATTTTGTACATAAAGCAACCAAGCTTTCGTATGAGCTGGGACTTCATGTAAATGACGGTATATGCTTTGAAAAGCTGATGCCGGATCTGACATCTGTAAAAGGAGAGATATAAATGACTATATTTTATGAACTTTACGGTGCTCTTTATGTTAATGTGACAAACAAATGTCCCTGCAGTTGTGTATTTTGCATAAGAGACCACAGCGATGTTATAAAAGACTCGGAGCCTTTGTGGTTTGAGGGAAGCGAGCCTACAATGGATGAAATCAAAAAAGATTTCGAACGCTTTGATATAGAAAAATACAGTGAGATTGTATTTTGTGGTTATGGTGAACCGCTGGAAAGAATGGATACAGTAATTGAAACTGCAAAATTCCTGCGCGAAAAAACGAACAAACCAATACGAATCAACACAAACGGACTTTCTGACCTTATTTGCCAAAGGGAACACACAGCATACGAGCTGAAAGGTCTTATAGACACTGTTTCAATAAGCCTGAATGCTCCCGATGCAAAAAGATTTGTTGAAGTGACAAACTCATGTTTTGGCGAAGCATCATTTGATGCCATGCTGACCTTTGCAAAAGATGCAAAGGAAGTTATACCAAAGGTTGTATTTACTGTGGTTGACATTATAACTGGGGAAGAAATAGAACGATGTCAGAAGATTGCCGATGATATGGGGATAGAGCTCAGAGTCAGAGAATATATTGAAACATATTAAAAAACAGGTGTAAAAAATTCGCAGGAATTTTTTACACCTGTTTTTTTGAAATATTATGCTTCAATTTCTTTCTGTGCTGCTTCAAGATTTTTTATCTGAACTTCAAATTCTGCCTTTGAGCGAATAATAAATGCTTTGATTTCCTTTTTGGTTCTTTCGTATTCTGCATTTAATTCATCAAGCTTCTGAGTTGCCTTTGAAATGATTTCACGAGCTTTCTCATTGGCTTCGGCTAAGATAGCATCGGATTCTGTTTTGGCTGCTTTGGTAAGCTGTTCTGCCGACTGCTGGGCTACAACAAGAGTGTTTTTCATGGTGTCTTCCATGGACTTGTAGCTTTCCACGAGTTTGGAGAGTGATTTTATTTTCTCACTGGATTCACCTGATTCTTTATACAGTTTTTCATAGTCCGTCAGGATCTCTGCCACAAAAGAATCAACCTCGGCTTTTTTGTAGCCAAGTGTAGAATTTGAAAATTTTACGGTCTGAATATCAAGAGGGGTCATCATATGTACATCATTCCTTTATAAAAAATTTGGAAATTACTTATATTTACACACGGTTATATGTATCCTGCTTTTTTTGGTAAGGTGACCATCGGTGCGGATTTTAAATTTGCCACTGCCTCTTACGGAAATCACATCTCCGTCTTTTATAGGCTGACTTACGGATTTTGCCATTTCATAGTTTAGTGTAACAAGGCCTCTTTCTATGGTTTCTGCTGCTTTCCCCCTGGCAAGGTTCAAGGCGGATGCTATGACACAGTCACACCTTAGTGAAGATACAGTTGACGAAATCTCATCAAAATCACGTTTTATTTCCAGGTCATCAACGCTGTCTGCTTTTGTGACCGAAACACCGGTACCGCCCACTTTTGGAAGATTGTCCGTTATGTATCCGGTGATTTCGTCAAGGCAAAAAACAACAGCACCATCATCAGTTATAATAATATCGCCTATAGTCTCTCTTTTGATTCCCAGTGACAGAATTGATCCCATATAGTCGCGATGAGAAAGAGACGCATTTTTGCTCTTCACCTTAATCTGCAATGCTGATACAGGGAAAGAAAGATCCTCTTCATAGGTATAAAACGAACATATCTGTCTTTCAGCCTCATCATAACCGCCAAAAAATTTTATGTTCAGTTCATGCTTTGGAAATCTCTGATTCAGTGTAAGGGACTCCAGAGGAGACAGAAATCTGGTATAAAAAGGCCGCGTAGTATGAAGCGCTTTGGTGTAAAGGTCACATGCCTTTGACAGTACAAGCTTTATTTCGTCGTCATCGGCAGGTGTAATTATTTTCGATTTATTTATCATGATTTAAAAAAGGTCAAAAAGCCCCTGGGTTTTAAGGTCATCACTGAAATCACCCATTATACCCATGGTGTTTGGCACAACGAGAAGAATACCGTTGGAAACCTTCTGCATATTACCGTCAAGAGCATAAACTGTACCGCTTAAAAAGTCAAAAATTCTTGACGCAGTAGATTTGTCAAGTTTTTCAAGGTTAACAACTACGGGTTTTTTTGATTTTAAATGATCTGCTATTTCAGATGCATCATTATAAGTCAGCGGCTGTACAACAACAACCTTGAGCTGAGCTGTGGTGTTGATGTTTACCACCTTGCTTCTTCTGGGTGATGAACTTAAGGGAATATCGTCGGAAACACTTCTGCGGCGAGGCGGAATTGTTGCAGCAGGCTGTGAACGTTCAAAATCGTCAAATGACGGTTTTTCATCCTGAACAGTTGCCTCCTCTTCAACGATACCTATAGTGGATTTTACCCAATCCATAATACTTGACATAATAATTGCCCCTCGTATAATATCTTTATAAGGTAAAATATTATACTTTTCCTTTCTTTAAAATT
>CAZIPP010000054.1:0-9732 GCA_964541215.1 uncultured Oscillospiraceae bacterium | reverse complement strand
TCTTTATTCGCTGACTTTGTCAGCGAACTCTACGAGGTTTTTTGACAGTCTCAAACACCGCATCGTGCATGACGATGCGGTGTTTTTCTTACAATATAAAGCATCAGCCCTGTTGTATAAGACAGGGCTGATGCTTTATTCTTTATTTAAACTCGTCGCTGAAATCGTCTATCTCGCTCAGATCCTTTTTGCCGGCTCTAAGTTTACTGATAGCGAACCATGCGCCCACCAAAACCACAACAATTATAAGGGGTATTCCCACCTGCTTAAAGCTCAGACCACTTTTTTCAAGCTCCTCAGCCACTGTGGGATCGGGTTCAGGCTCCGGTTCGGGCGTTGCGTTGGCTTTCTTCTCTTCTATCTCGGCATAGACTTCGTCCTGATTTGACAGAACCTCGGTATCTTCCTCGTCAACAAAATAGATATAGACACCGTCACCAAATCCAAGAGTACCAAAGTACTCGAGTATCTCTTCCAGGGTATCAGGCTCGGCATACATATATACATCTACGCGGTTTTCCTCGGGGTTTATCTCGTATCTCTTGGTCTTGTACAGGTTGATCACGACATACTGTGTCGAAACGTGGCGGGCGCCGATGGTGATATAATACTGCATCAGCGTGGAATAAGGCAGATCCACCACTTCCCAGACAAGATTTTCTTCAGAACCGAAGAAATCTATGTACTCCTGACGATTTTCGGGAGTATCCTCAGTCAGGCAGACGACGATATTATTGTTTTCGTCAACATACATACCGCCAAAGGGCTCAGGATATACCTGCGCCTGACCGGATCCATCCTCTTCGTCCATGGGAAGCGACGCCATATATTCGTCTATCTTCGCCTGGGCGGTTTCCGCGCTGTCAAACGCCGCAAATGCCGCAGTGGGCAGCATGAGCAGAACAAGCATCAAACAAATTACTTTTTTCACTGGTCTCACTCCATCTGTTATATTCTGATTTCCATGATATACCATATTCGGCTAACTGTCAATTAAAGTGTCCAAAAACATATCCTTCTCCAAGGCTTTCCACCTTGTTGATTATTCTGGGGACAAATCCGTTTTCCTCGTCATATACCCAGAATCTTACACCGTCTTCCGTTCTCATGCCACAGTAATTGAAATCAATGGTGGGATGGAAGAACAGGCTCATGAGCTGACCGTTATTGTGGGCATACTCAAGGCGGTCAAAAATCGCAGTGTCGTAGGCGCTGTAAACATAGTCGGGTGGGGTGGGAACGTATCTTACGGTCTTTCCGTTACGCTCAACAGTTTCGATCTTAGCAGAAACAGCAGGACCGTACTGATAAATTACGTCAAACTTTTCCTCTGCAAGCGCTCTGGAGCTTTCGATAAGAGCGTAATGGGGAAATTCAAAAATGTCATGCTCGTATCCCAGAGTCTTTGCGATCTCAATAGCCTTATCCATGCGCTGACCCATCTCTTCAATGGTGTACTCGGTATCGCCGCCGAACTCGTTTCCAACCGCACTGGAGGTGTCGAACTGCTGGTGAGTGTATCCGTGGAGCACTATGTGACCGCCATGCATACGAAGGAAATCAAGGGTGAAGATGAAGTCTGCATTGTAAAGGCATTCGTTTTCAACTACGTTGTTTACAACACCTCTGGAAGGATCCACATATACGGGTATCCATGCGATATAAAACTTCTGCCCTCTGCTTTCCATATACTCGCCTATGGAACGGAATTTTTCAAGATTGTAGCTGGAATAAGTGGCGTCGTACCAGTAAACGCCGTTGTTGTACGCGCCGTCTGCCATGACATCTTCAAAGCGGATATAACTTGTGGCTGTTCCGGTAGATTCCACCTTCTTAACCTCTTTGGCGTCATACAGGTCAATAATATTGTTCACAGCAGTGACGGAAATGCAGATATCATACTGCTCAGCCACATCTGCCATGGAGATGCAGCCATCGATTTCGGGAAGATATTCTTCCTTACCATTGGCCTCGCGTCCAATGGTCTTTTCAAGCTCAGAACGGTCGATATAGATGCGTCCGTTCTCATAGAACATGCATCCAATATCAGTAAGCTCATCCTTGTAGTTAACAGTGATACCCAAGCCTGCATGCTCGTGAGGTTCTTCGGGTTCTGCGGATACTTCCACGGGTTCTTCGGAAGGCTGTATATCCTCAACTGCTACAGGTGTTTCATCCGGTTCGTCAACCACCACAACAACATCGGTGATCTCAGGTTCAGCAGGCTGTTCGGAAGCTTGCTCGGGTGTGACCTCCGGAGCAGCCGAAGCTGTTTCGGCAGGTTCTTTCAGTTCAGATGACTCCTGATCAGAGCACGCGCACAGCAGCAACAGCATAAGAACAGCAGTCAGCAATGCAATAGTCTTTTTCATGTTAGATTTCTCCTGTTTTTCATTCTCGTATTACTTTACATAATATCAGAAAACTTGTCAACTGAAATTCGACAGGATATTGATTTTTTCGTCATTTATTGGATGGCAAAAACTCAGCATCTTTGCAGTCAGTTCCTGCCCCTCAAGCCCCAGTTCCTCGTTAAGTACCTGAGACGTCGGTGAATAATACATAGGATCCCCCAACAGCGGCCAACCCATTGCCTGACAATGTACTCTTATCTGATGTGTCCTTCCTGTTTTCAGCTTGAACTGCACTCTATTTAGTTTTTCACCTAAAAAATCGAGACTTTCCACCACTTTGTACTCTGTAACTGCTCTTTGACCATCGCTGCGCACCACTCTATACATAGAAGCCGGGTCAACTCTTGCAATTGGCAGGTCTATTTCCCCACTTCTGTGCTCCATGATGCCACAGGTTATGCCGGAATATATCTTCTCCATATCGACCTGCCCCATCAAAGCGCGGGCATAGGCATTTTTGGCAAAAAGAGTTACACCTCTGGTGTCTCTGTCCAATCTTGTGACCACATGGACAGCAAGACCATCAAGATATCCGGAGACAAAATTTGTCAGGGTTCCGGAAAACCGACTGCGTGAGGGATGCACCAGCATCCCGGCAGGTTTGTCTACCGCAATGAACAGCTCATCTTCATACAAAATCGACAGTTCTGCCTTTTCAACAGGGTATTCAGGCGCCGGTTCATCAGGCAGAATAACGGTTATCTCGCTTCCCGCACCTACCACAGCATTCATGTATCTGTGGTTTCCGTCTACCATCACAAGATCATCAGCTTTAAGCTTTTTTATCATTGACGTAGAAAGCTTCAGTTGTTTTTTCAGTACCGTTGACAGGCGTTTTTCTTCCGACTGCGGCGGTATTATATAATGTATCTTCATAGCAGAATATATAACTCAAGCCCTCTGCAGGTGCAGAGGGCTTTGATAAATCACAAATTAAGCAATAGCTTTCTTGGCGGTCTCAACCAGAGCAGCGAAAGCTTCGGGCTCGTTGATAGCCAGTTCGGAGATCATCTTGCGGTTCATGTCAACACCGGCCTGCTTCAGACCGTACATGAAACGGGAGTAATTGATGCCGTAGGGAGCTACTGCAGCGGAGATACGGGTGATCCACAGACGGCGGTAATCTCTCTTCTTCAGACGGCGACCAACATATGCATAAGTGCCGGATTTATAAACGGCCTGTTTGGCCATCTTAAAATGCTTGGATTTTGCACCCCAATAGCCTTTGGCCATTTTCAGGGTCTTATTTCTTCTTTTGCGCGTCATCATTGCGCCTTTGACTCTTGCCATTTTATTGCCTCCTATTTATACTGAGGGTAGTCCTCGATTATTTGTAAGGGATCATCTGCTTGATAGCAGCGGTGTTGGTAACATCGGCATAAACTCCCTGACGGAGGCCTCTTTTACGTTTTCTGTCTTTCTTGGTAAGGATGTGGCTCTTATAAGCCTGGGCTCTTTTGACCTTGCCGGTCTTGGTGAGATTGAATCTCTTCTTCGCGCCGCTATGGGTTTTGATCTTGGGCATGATGTGAACTCCTTCCGTAACAGCTTTTGCTGCAATTTAATTGTTCTGGTTCTTAGTAGCCTTGGGGGACAGGAACATTGTCATATGACGTCCATCCAGCTTGGGATTCTTTTCGACGGTTGCGATCTCTGAACACTCCTGACCGAACTTTACAAGCAGCTGTTCACCGATATTGGTGTGAGCCATCTCACGGCCACGGAAACGCACAGTGACTTTTACCCTGTCGCCATCGGCGAGGAATTTCTGAGCGTTCTTGAGTTTGACGTTAAAATCGTTGGTATCGATGCCGGGAGACATACGGATCTCCTTGACTTCTACCACTCGCTGGTTCTTCCGGGCTTCTTTTTCCTTTTTGGCCTGTTCGAAGCGGAATTTACCATAGTCCATGATCTTGCAAACCGGGGGATTAGCTCCGGGAGCGATCTTAACAAGGTCCAGATCCTGTTCTTCAGCCAGCTTGAGCGCTTCCTGAGAAGACATAACTCCCAGCTGCTGACCGGAATTATCTATAACTCTGACTTCCTTGTCGCGGATTTCTTCATTGATCTGATGGTCCTGTTTACTGATACTAAGCACCTCCAAATTGGTCTGTGCGTCAGCGCACAAAAAAACGCGTGTGCAAAGGCACCCGCGCAATAACAGCAAAGTAAGACCGCTGTACGGTCTGCTGATATTGACCCCTTGAGCGTTAGCCAGAGGTGAGGTGCCGAAGCTCCTTCTTCATTACCGAGTTATTCTACCACACCACTGCAGTATTGTCAACATCAAATTTTCCAACAAATCTTAATAACCAACAATAACCATATTAACCAATAATCTTCAAAAACACAAGCTTTCCGAGTCATTTTCTATAATCCGTTCAATTATTTTCAATTCTAAGGGGTATTGAATAAAGAAATTCTTTGATGTATAATGAGGTGTAAAATTTAATGCACTTTTATGAACGGAGGCCTGATATGGACACAAAAACCTTTATCGAGCTTCGCGGTATTACCAAGGTCTTCCCCGGCGTTATCGCCCTGTCAGATGTTAATTTCGACATCCGTGAGGGTGAGGTTCACGCTCTTTGCGGCGAGAACGGCGCGGGCAAGTCAACTCTTATCAAGGTCATGACCGGCGCTCACAAGCAGGACGGCGGTGAGTATATCATCGACGGCAACGCTGTCAACATCAGTTCCACCAACGAAGGTATCGCTCTTGGCGTATCCTGCGTGTATCAGGAGCTTTCCATTGCTCCTCAGCTTGATGTTGCTCAAAACCTCTTTATTGGCAATCTTCCCACAAAAAACGGTCTTATCGACCATAAAACTCTCTATGCGAAAACAGCCGAGATCCTTGCCGAACTGGAAGTAGACTCTTCCATAACCCCCAAGACCATGGCAGGTGATCTTTCTGTTGGTCAGCAGCAGATGATAGAGATAGGCAGAGCTTTGACCCGTAATGCCCGATGCATCATCATGGACGAACCAACTTCTTCCCTGAGTGAAAAAGAAACCGATACTCTTTTCAAGCTTATCAAGAAGCTGCAGTCTATGAATATCGCTATCGTGTACATATCTCACAAGCTTGACGAGGTCATGTATCTGGCTGACCGCATCACCGTTATTCGTGACGGTCAGAACATAATCACCATGAACAAGGACGACACCACTCAGGATGAGCTTATTTCACACATGATCGGCAGAAGCCTTGAAAATCTCTATCAAAAAACACCCGCCAAACAGGGCGAAGCTGTTCTTGAAGTTAAAAACCTTACCCGTGACGGCGTGTTCTCAGACATATCTTTCTCTGTCAACAAAGGCGAAGTCCTCGGTTTCTTCGGTCTTGTGGGTGCCGGACGTTCTGAGATCATGCGCGCCATTTTCGGTGTAGACAAGTACAATTCCGGCGAGGTCCTTATCGAAGGCAAAAAGCTCAAAGCCGGTAATCCATCACTGTCTATTGACAATGGCATCGGTTTCTGTACCGAAGACCGCAAGAAGGAAGGTCTTATGCTGAGACTGTCTATCCTTCTGAACATGACCCTTGTAAAGCTGCCAAAAATCAGCTCTCTTGGCGTTATCAACCGCAAAACTCAGGCTTCTCTGGCAGATGATTACGTCAAAACCATTTCAATCAAAACTCCTTCCGTCAATCAGCTTGTCGGCAATCTCTCCGGCGGCAATCAGCAGAAGGTCGTTCTTGCCAAGTGGCTTATGACCGATCCCAAGGTACTTATTGTTGACGAACCCACCAGAGGTATCGATGTCGGCTCCAAGTCTGAGATATATGGTCTGATATCCGATCTCGCCCAGCAGGGTGTCGCCGTTATAGTGGTTTCCTCCGAAATAGAGGAGATCATGGGTGTCTGCGACCGGGTCATCACCATTTGTGAAGGTCAGCTCACCGCAAGCTTCCCCACCAAGGGTACAAGCACCGAGACCATTCTGGCAGCCGCTCTTGGCAAAACCGTTTCAGCAGGAGGTGTCGCACAGTGAGTGAAAAGAAAAGCTTCAAAAGCTATTGGAGCAAATTCATGTCTCTGAATGGAAGCGGCGTTTTTCTGGCTCTGATAGCCTTCATCATTCTTGTTTCTGTTTTGGCTCCCCACATTACCGGAGGCAGCTTCCTCACCTGGACAAACATCATCCAGATATTCCGTCAGCAGACCTACATCGGTATCATAGCCTGCGGTATGACTCTTGTCATCATAACCGGCAACATCGACCTGTCTGTCGGCTCACAGCTGACACTGCTTACAGTTCTTTGCGCGCAGATGAGCAAAACCATGGGCAACTGGGCAATTCCCGTAACTCTTGCTTTGGGTTTCCTCTTGGGTCTGGTGAATGGTCTGTTTGTCAGCGGACTTAAACTCAACGCTTTCATTACCACTTTGGGTACCTCTTCCATGTACGGTGCCCTGGCACTGATACTTGTATCCGGTCATACCGTTCGCTGTGAATCCGCGCTGTTTGACTGGATAGGCTCAGGTTCCCTGTTTGGCGTACTGCCCATCCCTGTAGTCATCATGCTGGTGGTAGTGCTTATCTTCGCATTCGTATCCAGGCGTACAGTTTTCGGTCAGCGGCTTTACGCCATAGGCGCCAACCCCACCGGTGCTCGTTTCTCAGGCATCAAGTCCGGCAGAGATGTCTGTATCACATACATTCTTTGCGGTCTGTGCTGTGCTCTTGCGGCAGTGGTGCTTATCGCCCGTTCTGTTTCTGCCAATCCGCAGGCTGCCGCCGGTAAGGAAATGGACATTATTCTGGCTGTCGTTCTCGGCGGTACCAGCGTTCTTGGCGGCAAAGGCTCCATATGGGGTTCTGTTATTGGCTTCCTGTTCATTGGTTTTGCATCCTCGGGCTTTACATTCCTTGGATTTGACCAGTACATCCAGTGGATCGTCATGGGCGTCATTCTTCTTGTCGCTCTGGCTTCCGACGTATTCAGCGAAAGGGGGATAACGATTTGGAAATCAAGAAAAGCAAAGCAGTAAATGCAGGCAGCATCAAACGATTCCTGCTGAGCTACAACTCTATCGTCATCTTCCTGCTGCTTCTTATCATCGCAACCTTCTTCGTTGGAAAGTTCACCAAAAACTACGACACCATTGTTGTTGAAGCAAGCCTTTACGGCTTCATTGCAATCGGTCTGTCGCTGGTAATGATAACCGGCAACATCGACCTTTCCGTTGGTTTCCAGCTTGCAGCCGCATCTGTTATGACCGTTGTCGTGCTGGATGGTACCGGCAGCCTGCCCCTTGCCTGCGCGGCTGCTATCCTGACCGGTGTACTGATGGGCGCGATAAACGGTATGGCTGTAACAAAGCTCGGCATCAGCCCCCTGATAGCCACCATCGCTACCAACTATATTTATAAAGGCTTTGTTTATTTCTTCACCAAAGACGGTTCCTTCTATCCCGAAGGCGAGCTCCGCACCACATTGAAGGAAAGCATTGCCGGTGTAAAGTTTTTCGGTTCCGAATACCTTTCTCTGACTGTTATAATCTTTATTGCGGCGCTGGTGATACTGTTTTTCGTACTGCGTAAAACAAAATTTGGTGTCAGCCTTTACATAGCCGGCGACAACGCCGAAGCCGGTCAGCTGGCAGGCATCAACATAAGCCGCGTCCAGTTCTGGGCCTATGTCCTCTGTGGACTCTGCTGCGGCATCGCGGGTATGTTCTTTGCGTCCAAGTCCGGCGCGGCAGTTTATACTCAGGGTGAAGGACGCGACGTTTTCGCCATCTCCGCCTGTGTTATCGGCGGCATAAAGATGGCAGGCGGCAAAGGAACTATGGTAAATGTTCTGCTGGGTATCCTTATCATGCGCATCATATCCACAGGCATGAACCTGATGCTCATTCCCGCCGCATGGGTCGATTTCGTATCCGGCGCCATGTTGGTCGGTGTACTTATTATCGACCGTTTCACCACTTTGAAAAAAGAAGCGTAATTTAAAGACTGTCATCCTGAGGAGCGGTCCAACGGACCGCGACGTGAGGATCCCCATCTTACGAAGGGGATTTCTCGTCGCCGACTGAGTCGGCTCGCTCGAAATGACAGCAACATTCGCGGAACTACATAAAGGTCGTTCCCTACTATCAGTGATTACCCGAAAGGGCTCACATATATCATTTTAATTTGAAAGGACAAACACACCATGAAAAAGCTTATCGCACTTTTCCTGGCTCTCGTGCTTTGCCTCAGTCTGGCAGCTTGCTCCAGCACTGAAGCTCCTGCCGAGAGTGCCGAAGCCGATGCTGAAGCTGCAGCTCCCGCTGAAGACATCACCATCGCTTATTCCGCAATTGCTTACTCCATCGCCGTTCTGCCTCAGGCTCTGCACGACAACATTAAGGCAGAATGCGACACCCGTGGCTGGAATTTCATCTCCCTGGCTGCTGAAGGCGACGCTGAAAAGCAGTCCGAGCAGATCGACCAGCTCATCGACCAGGAACCCGACGTTCTCGTACTGTTCCCCGCTGACCCCGTCCTTGCTGACGACTGGGTAAAGAGAGTTGAAGAAGCCGGTATCCCCTGCGTTTGCGTTTGGACTGACGTAAGCACCGCTCAGTCTTCTGTTGAATGCTATGTTGGTCCCGATAACTACCAGCTGGGCTACAACCTTGCTCAGGCATTCATCGATGCCAACGGCAAAGACGCCGGTCTGAAGCTTGTCCGTATCGGCGGCGTTCCCGTACAGTCTGACTACATCGCCCGTAACCAGGGTGTTGAAGACTGCATCGCGGCAAACTCCAACTATGAGATCCTCGGCGACGTAGCATGGGCATTCTCCTCCCGTGCCGACGCTCAGGCTATGATGGAAGACTTCATCGCCACCTATGGTGATGACATCGATGCTCTGCTTGGTTATGACGACGACCTTACCCTCGGCGGCGTAAACGCCCTGCAGGAAGCCGGTATGACCGACGTTCAGGTCTACTCCATCACCGGTCAGAAGGAAGCTCTTACCGCCATCAAGGAAGGCAAGATGACTCTGACTGCTCACTACACCACTGTTGAGACCGCTTCCATCGTTGCTTCCGCTCTGGATTCCATCGTTGCCGGTGAAGAAGTTGGCGATTACTACAAGTACATCACCGTTACCAACATCACCAGCGAAAATGTTGAAGGTGTCGAAGGCGAATTCTAATTAGATATTAGACGTTATATCCCCCGGATGCAAAAGCATCCGGGGGATTTTTGCAGCTAAAACCATCGGCATCCCCTGTTCATTGCAGGGCGCTGACCCATACAACCGGTTCCTCATACTTTTCGCGGTATGAGTCGGCGCCCACGACAGCCCAAT
>CAZIPP010000053.1:0-9761 GCA_964541215.1 uncultured Oscillospiraceae bacterium | reverse complement strand
ATTTACGCCAAAAGGACACCATCCAAACGGATGGTGTCCTTTTTGGTGGGAATAGGGGGACTCGAACCCTTGACCTCACGGATGTGAACCGTGCGCTCTAACCGGCTGAGCTATATTCCCATATTCAGTTTGGAAACCGGGTAAGCCTTGCGGCTATGGCACTCCCGGCGGGATTCGAACCCACGACCTTCCGCTTAGGAGGCGGATGCTCTATCCAGCTGAGCTACGGAAGCATATCAATCGTTTCCAGCTAAGTTATTTTACAACATGAGCCGTTGAATGTCAAGCGTTGCAGTCCTGACCAGCCACAATACCGCGCGGGTTTGCCAATCGCGGCAAGATATAGTATAATCCAGCTGAGGTGAGAAAAAATGAGAAAAATGTTGATGCTTTTAGTGTCCCTTTGTCTGCTTATCCTTGCCGGATGTGGGGCAAAACCGCTGAATACCGTAACGCCGGAAGCTTCCTCTCCGCCAACGACTGCCGAGGAGGCTGCCGAAACACAGCCCGAACCGGAACCTTCCAATGAGCCGGAAAGTCTGGATGAGGTTGACATAATGCATATACTGACACAGGCAAAGACTACCCAATATACCACCGGGGAAGCCGTATCCGAGGAGGATATTGAAACTATCCTGCTGGCAGGTCTCAACGCTCCCAGCGCGGTGAATTACCAGCCGTGGCATTTTTCTGTCATCACTGATGCCCAGCTGTTGGCAGAGCTTGGTGAAGAGGTGTTGAAGGTGTATGAGTACGGCACATATAAGGAACGCTTCAACCTTTGGAACGCCCATACCGCCATATTGATATCTGCTGACGACAGCCCCTACAACGCCGACTTTGACTGCGGTCTTGCTGCCGAAGCCATGAGCATAACCGCCCAGTATCTGGGATACGGTACCAAGTTCCTTGCCCACCCCAATGCTGTACTCAACGGGCAGAACAAAGCTTATTACAAGGAAGTGTTTGACATTCCGGAAAACTATACCGCGGTGGCAATACTGCTCATTGGTGTGCCGGAAAACAGCGCCGACGCTGTGTCATCCGCCTCTGTCAGAGCGGATCTTAGCGAAAAAGTCAGCTTCATTGACTAAGTTATTGCGACAGCGAAACAACCATGATATAATACATTATATATTGAAAAGAAAGGAAAAAGAAAATGGATATTTTCAACAAGCCCGATCCCACTGCTCCCGAACCGGAAGTTGAACAGCGCATGACGGACTGCTCCGCATACGTTGCAGCCGGTGACGAACGCATCGACCGCAGAGAGGATAAGAGTATCTACGCTTCTGCCTCTGTAGCCGGTTCTTCCGCCATATATGCCAAGGACGGCGGAACACTGTATCTGGAAAATCCCGAGATCCACGGTTACAGCGCACTGACTGATGAAGATCTGCGCAATGAGCTGGCAAGCAAATACGGCTTTGCCGCAGCGGTTTTGGCTAACTGCAAGACCAGCCATGTGACCCTCATAAACCCCAAGATCGTCTGCCACGAAGGATCCAACGCCAACGGCGCTTATGCGATCTTCCACGGCGCTGTCGTTATCAAAGGCGGCACTATCGATACCAACTGCCGTCTTGGTCACGGTGTTGACTGCTCCTATGGCGGTCATATTTACTGCGACGGTACTGTTATCCACACTGCCGGCGGCAACTCTGGCGCTCTGGCAACCGACTTCCAGGGCGGCTACATCACCGTTCGCAACATTGAAGCAACAACCGAATTCCGTGGCTCTCCCGGCATCTATACCGCCGGTAAGTCCATCATTTCCGCCTATGATTCCAAGTTCGTATCCAAGGGCTGCGAGGCTGTTATGATAGCCCATACTCTGGGTCATACATATCTGTACAACTGTGATGTTACCGGCACTGTTGGTCTGAACAGCCACAACGGCATGGGCGATGGCTATTCTTACCTGCATATGTACGGCGGTAAGCTGACTTCCACCGACGGCGCTCTGCTGATGAGTGAAGAGGGCCGCGCCATTATGGATCTGGACGGTGTTGAGATCGGCGGCATTGGCGGCAAGGTAATGGACTGCACCTGGGGCGGCAAACTTATTGCCAACATCAAGAACATGGCTCTGGTTGGTGTTGTTGACCGTCAGGACAAGAGCTATACGGAGCTGAACCTCCAGTCCGCTTCTCTGGAAGGTCCCGCAAACGCGACCGTTATTTCTGTTGACGCTGCCTCCTCTTGGAAGATAGGCGGCGACAGCAAGGCAGCTGTGCTGTCCATTGCTGACGGAGCAAAGCTCTCTGCCGATGCTCCCGTTGTTGTAACTTACGGTAAGCTGGCTGAAGGCTCAGTACTGCCCGAGGCTGCAAATGTGACCTTTGTGCTTGACGAATCTGTCTGCGACGACTTTGAAGTTAAGCCCATGGGACCTCCTCCCGGAATGCCCGGCCAGATGCCTGAAGGCGGAATGCCCGGCGGACCCGAAGGTATGCCTCCCATGCCTATGTAATTAAAAATTGCTGTGAGCGAAAGCTCACAGCAATTTTTAATTACATCTGTTTTTTTAATATGCCGGGAGGCATATTAAGAAACAGATATTATATCATATTTTCGCATTGCAAAAATATATCATACGGCGCAGCCGTATATCGTATCTCGCAGAGATATATCATTTATTTTAACGCATCATAAACAACACTTTCTGACAAACCGAAGTTTGCGTTTGCAATGTGATTCATATTGTACTTATGGAGATTGTCCAGGATATTTTTAATCTTTTGCGTCACGCTGATACCTCCAAACTAAATCTGGTTTTGTTTTGAGAAGAATAATACCACACACAATATTGAAAAACAAGCAAAGCCTTGACAAATCATGGCAAGGTTTTGCTTGTAGTTGTAGTTAAGATGCGATATATCATTTTCTTCTGAACCATCCCATTTTATAAGCGTTGAAAAGGCAGACAAATATGCCAACAATAACAATGGCTATCAGAGCCACTGTTTGCCCTGTTTCTGTATGGGGAAAGACCATAATTCAACAGCTCCTTTCAAGTTTTGCCATATGATATACTCCCGGGATGTTCGGATATTATCATATCATAATATCCCTTCCGTTGCTATAGCAAATGTGGTAAGTGGAAGTTTCTTCTATGCAAAAATTTCCCGCCGTGGTATACTTGATATATAATATAAATTTCAGGAGATGACGGATATGCCTCAATATGTTACCCCGCAGGAAGCAGTATCGATAATCAAGTCCGGCGATATGGTGGGTGTAAACGCTTTTCTGGCGCTGGTCAACCCCGCTGATCTTATCGGTGAGCTGGGCAAGCGCTTTGAAAAGACCGGCGAGCCTAAGGATCTTTCCATATATTGTTCCACGGGCTTCGGCAGCTGGACCACCAATTCCCGCTGCGAAGCGCCCATCAGGGCGGGAGCTGTTAAAAAGCTGATACTCAGCCATTTTGCAACCATGCCCGACTCGTCCCGGATGATACTGAATAACGAGATAGAAGGCTACAATCTGCCCCTTGGCGTCATGAGCC
Source organism: uncultured Oscillospiraceae bacterium (assembly GCA_964541215.1). GTDB lineage: Bacteria > Bacillota > Clostridia > Oscillospirales > Oscillospiraceae > SIG469. The sequence continues at coordinate 6,250 of CAZIPP010000053.1, read as the reverse complement.
ATATGGTTCGCGCAGCTGCTGCCGGTCAGCCCTACTATATAACAAAAGTCGGCTGCAACCTTTTTGTTGACCCGAAGATAGGCGGCAGCAAGCTCAATGAGAAGTCAAAGGACGACTGGGTTTCTGAGATGGAAATCGAGGGCGAACGTTTTCTGCGGTATAATACGCCCAAATTCGACGTTGTTCTTATGAAGGGATCCAGCGCGGACATCTATGGCAACATCACCTTTGAAAAGGAACCGACTACCCTTGATGCTCTTGCCATGGCTCAGGCTGCCAAGGCAAACGGCGGAAAGGTAATAGTTCAGGTTTCAAAACTGTCGGGAGAGAAGCACCGCCCATGGAACGTTATCGTTCCCGGCGCTTTGGTTGATTATATCTGCCTTTGCCCCGAGCAGGATCAGGTTTATGGCATAGATGAATATGACCCCACGTTCTCGGGAGACGAGTTCGTGGAGCCTGAAAAAATCGTAGACTGGCTCAGCAAACGTCTCAGCGGTGACAGCGATACTGCCAGAAACCTTATCGCCCGCAGAGGTGAGCGGGAGCTTAGACCCGGTCAGATAGTAAACGTGGGAATAGGTATTCCGGAAGGTGTTTCTCAGGAAGCGGCAAAGACAGGACTTATCACTCAGCTGACCATGACCGTTGAGTCCGGCGGTGTTGGCGGTATGCCCGCATCCGGAAAAGCTTTCGGCTCCACCGTTGGCGCCCAGAGTATTTTCAGTACCGCTCAGATGTTTGATTTCTATGATGGCGGCGGTCTGGATATCTGCTTTATCGGCGCTCTTGAGGTAGATAAAGAAGGCAATGTAAACGGTCATTACAGCCCCAACAAGCTGGCAGGTATCGGCGGTTTTGCCAACATCACCCAAAGCTCCAAAAAAGTGGTATTCTGCTTCACCTTCTCCGCCGGAGGATTGCAGGTCGAAGAAAACAACGGTCATGTGGCGGTGGTGAAGGAAGGCAAGTACAGGAAATTTGTTGAAAAGGTAAGCGCCATCAGTTTCTCTGCCGAAAACGCCCATGCCAACGGTCAGGAAGTGCTGTATGTTACCGAAAGATGCGTGTTCCGCCTTGGCAAAGAGGGACTTGAACTTATTGAAGTAACTCCCGGAATAGATATGAAAAAGGATATTCTTGACCTGCTGCCCTTTGATGTAAAGGTTTGCGTATAAAAAACAGCTGTCATTTCAACGCCGTTTATGGCGGAGAAATCCCCATCCTGGTATGCATTTTGCGCATCAAGATGGGGATTTTTCCATTGCGCAGCTTGCTGAGCAGCGCTGCGCAATGTTATAAATTACAGCGTATTTTATTATGCCGGTGCTTCCTGACGGGTCAGATTTTTCAGCCACTTGTAACGGTTGCATACGATGAAGTTGGGTATACACTTGAGCAGCTGATCAAATTTAAGACACCAGAAAACAATTATTGGAGAAGCGTCAAGGATAAATGCGGCTGCGGCAGCAACGGGAATGGTAAACAGCCACATACACAGGTTGTCGATTATGGCCTGATACTTGGGGTCACCGCCGCCGGCAATGATGCCGCCTTCAACAGGGTATTCGTAGCAGGAACCCATTGAGGTGATGCTGAGAACGGCAAGGAAATCCATAGCCAAAGCCTTGGCTTCCTCTGAGACGGAGTAGAAGGAAACAATGACTTCACGGCACAGGAACATTGCCACGCCGGATATGATGCCGATAACAAGGAATATGACCTGTAAAGTTCGGGAATACGACCGAACGTCTTCCATCCTGCCTTCTCCCACGGTTTTGCCGATGGTAACAGAGGACGCGCTGGCGCAGGACATACCGACAACAACGAATATCTGGAAAATGACCGAAGCGATGCTGTTGGCAGCGATGACCGTTGCGTTCAGGTGACCGAGGATAGCCGTCTGAGCGCCCTGAGATACGCCCCACAGCGCGCCGGATACCATTACCGGCAAAGCCGCGGTAACAAAGTCTTTCAGGTAACCGAAATCGAATCCAAGAATGTGCTTTAGTCTGAGCTTCAGCTTTTGGTCGATGAAAAGCAGATATACAAGGATTATCAGCAGCTCCACCATTCTGCTGGTTAAGGTGGCGAGGGCAGCGCCTTTTATTCCCAGCTCGGGAAAACCGAGGTTGCCGTATATCAGGCAGTAGTTCAGGCAAACATTGATGATTATGGTGGAGATGGACATGATGGTGCCGATAAAGGCTGTCTCCACGCTTTGCAGAGAATACATCAAAGTGTTGGCAACGGCGAAGACAACGTAAGTCCAGCACATGATGCTGAGATATTTTGTGGCTTCTGCGATAACTGCCGCATCATTGGTGAAAAGCCCCATAACAGCCTCGGGAGCAAGTCGGGTGACGAGCAGGAAGATAAGTCCTATTATAAACGCGAATTTTACGCCGATGGAGGTAATTCTGCGGATAGGCTCGATCTCGCGCTTGCCCCAGTATTGACTGCCCAAAACAGAAACGCCCATGCCAATGCCGTGGACAACGGATTGGAGAACGAACTGTATCTGGTTGACCAGGGTAGCGCCGGACAGCGCCAGCTCGGTGTATCTGCCAAGCATGATATTGTCAGCAAGATTGACCGTAAGGGCGGCCAGCTGCTGCAAAGAAATGACTATCAAAAGAGGAAAAAAGGTACGGTACAGCCGACGGTCTCTCGAAAAGAAACCGGCTTTTCCAGTTTGTGAGATCATAGTTGTTGCCTTTCGTATTTTTATATGTATTTATTCACGGCATCACGGATGGTATCAAGAAAAGCGTCCTCGCCAAAGGTGTTTACTTTAAAGAACATTGCCTGACTTCCGCCGGAGGTAATGGCAGAAAGACGGGTAACGCCGCCTGATTCCAGCAAAGTAAGGTTAAGACTGACTCTGTTGCCGCCCATATAGCTGTATCTTTCGTAAACCCTGACAGCGCATTGCACGTCCCCGAGGGAGAAGTTGCTTTCGTCTTCCCTGGTGGCGGAAATGCTGTTGAAAACAGCATCCTCGATATCGTTGAGGATGGCATTCATGCTGCCTTTTCGAAGTGTACATTCAAGCTTTGACATGGAGACCTCCTTATGACCGGTGTTTAAATCTGAATGATTCTATCATGCCTGTTCGCCAACGTCAAACAAAAATGATGTGTTTCCGACATTATATACCTTAAACGGTCCCATAAAATTGCCGTCTTTATCTATAAAGGCATACAAACGTATTTCGGGGTCGTTTTCCATACCAAAGCCGCCATCATCTGCCCAGTACATGCCGTCCGGCTGTATCTGCCAGATCATCATGTACTTCTCATCGCCGCACTTTGAAAGCTCCGAAAGGAAACGTATCTGAGGGCGGAGATATTTGTGGGCGGTCAGCGCATTTGTCCAGTCTCCTTTGACTATGCCGGGAAAGTTTTGAATATAACCGTCGTTGTCTACCAGCAGCACACGTTTGCCGGTCTGCTCGTTTACAAATTCCACATCTGCCCGTTCGTTTTCGCTGCGGTACATATGGTTTCCGTAGGTATACCAACGGGTGAAGGGATATATTTCGGGTGTCGGCAGCGGATCTGCCGTTGGAGCGGGTGCAGTTTTTTTGAATAACCGGCTGAGAATACCCATGATCAAAATGTCCTCCCCAAATGTTGCCATCCTGAGCCTGCGTCAGCAGGCGTGAGGATCCCCATCTTGTTATGCTCTGACTGCCTTCTCCCGCTCTATAAGCCTTACCACTCTTGGTCTGTTGTACCGCTGAATAACAATAAACTGACCGTCGAACAGCATGGCGGCAACGGCGCTTATGGCAAAGGCGATGAATCCGCCGCTGAAGATGATGGCAAAAAACAGAGTGGACAGAGATATAAGCTCGTTGACCCAGTGGTCGGTCTCGGCTTTTGACATGGTGTTGGCGATGGATTCCAGAGAGTTGTCTTTCAATGAGAAAAGTTCGGGATTATATGTAAGGGCTTTACCCTTCCATTTTTTCACCCGAAGCAGCGAATACAGCTTTTTTTCAAAGGCGTTTTCCCTGAACCAGCGTTGAGTGTAGCTTATTTTGAACAGCTTTGTCACGTTGCCCATAATGATGCGCAGCCACAGGTGGTACATTACAGTAAAGGCTGTGATGCCTGTCCACAGGACAACGCGGCTGCCGGTACGAACGCCGTAATACAATGCGAAACATACCGCGGCAATTATTGCTGCTGCCGCAATAACGCAGTACATGAATATGGCAGGACCACTGGGACCGGCTTTCTTTTGCTCTGTCATTTTTCTATTTCTCCGTTCTTACGGCAAACGCGTACGGGGTATTCAGCTTGTCGTATATATCCTGCAAATGCTTATGCGCTGCTTCCGTATCTCCCTTTTCAAGGAAGTTTATCAAACTGTCTTCGTTCCATTTGACGTCTGCGCTCCAGAACGCATTGATAATGGCGTAAAGACGAGGGAACAGCGATAGCTGCTCCTGTGAAATGGGACGCTGCTGATGATAGCCGTTCAAAAAAGCCGAGAGGATCTGACCTTCACAGTCATCGCCATATTCCTCGGGATAATCCATCAACCGGGCTTCAAAAACAGCCTGCATAATGCAGTCGCATAAAAGATTATTGTCTCCACAGCGGTTGAAATCAAAGATGCCAAGTGTACCGTCATCTGTCAGGTACAGGTTGCAGTTGCTTATATCTCCCTGAACGGCGTAGCGGGGTTCGTTTTTCAGCGGATTGAGAAATTTCATATGCTCATTGTACTTTTCTGTGATGCTCCTGTACAAAGCGCTATCTATCTCTGTCAGTTCCTTTTCGTGAGCGGCAAAGTCTATGTAAGAAAAAAGGTCGTTGTATTCAAAGGGGTCAAACAAGACCTTGTTATCCACATGGAAGTTTGCGGATTCTGCAATATTATGAGATTTTGCCAGCAATGCTCCCGTTTCAAAAGCGGTTTGGGTATCCACACAATCAAGTTCGCCATCTACAAACTGCTCAACGCAGACGATAACATCGTATCCGCCGATGGAATACCATTTTGCAAAGCTGCCATTGAAAGCATAAAGCGTTGGGGTCTCGATGCCGTTTTCTTTAAGAAGAAAAGCAAATCGGCTTTGGGATTCAAGAAGCTCCGGGGTGACATCATTTTCGTTTTTGAAACGTATAACAACGGCTTCGGAGTTTTCAAGCTCAGCCTTTACGATCAGGCGAACCTGCTTTGTATCAGGGTCTCGCTTTTCGTAGTGATATCTTTCAAGCTCGGAATAATTCAGAGCTTTGTACGGGATGCCATAGTCGGAAATAATGCTGTTGATATCGGAAATCGTGACTTCAAACATTTCAGTTCAAGCACCTTTCTTTTTGTTTATACAGCGGCATTTGTGACAGAAGACCCGCCGCAAAAATTCTGCAATTTGGAACTTGCTTATTTGTATTCACCATACAGAACAGGGAGTATCTCACATAGATTGCGATATTCGATACAGCAATGCTCCGCCATCCCTTTTGCCATGTCATCTGTTATGATGAGCTTTCTCAGAAACGGATTTTTCATCGTTTCGCCGAGCCAGAACCTGCTGATCATAAACAGACCGTTTTCGGTTTCTTTAAAAATATGAGCCATTTCGGTGTGCTTTATCAAATTGTTGAACGCGCCGACATGACCGCATACGATTTTCGGGATATCGTTATCGTGCATTGCCTGCTGTGAAAAACCAAACTCTTCCGGCGTCACAAAGTCAATGCGCAAGGGCATTTTCATACCGCCAATTCGCTCCACCGGAAATTGCGTGTTGGGTGCAAAAGCGGGAGCATCTGCCTGCTCAAAATAAGCGCTGTCTTTCCTGCGATATTTAATGCTGATGTGGTCACCCGGATACCAGACCTGATAGCGAAGGCTGTCCTGCGCGTGCCACCAGAACCACCATTCTATCATTTCGGCGGTGATGCCGGGCATTGGGCAAACCATAGCCACAAGATAAGTGCCGTTATCCATTTTTGTATATCCAACTTCGGTTTGCAGCTTGGTGTTGGACAATATATCGTTTTTGCTCTCAAAGGAAGTTGGGGTTATCGCGTTTTTGCTTAGCACGTCAATTATTTCCGACGGCATTTGCGGCAAGGGCTTCTTGAGCAAAGATCGTAATTCCATTTAATACCTCCGTCGAATTTGGGCATATCAGGCGGTCTGGATCTCTTGGCCCGGCTTTAAATTTTTGGCGCGGACAGAAAAGCGGATATGGTCAGCGACTTTGTTCTCTGCTCAAACTGACAAC
>CAZIPP010000052.1:0-10310 GCA_964541215.1 uncultured Oscillospiraceae bacterium | reverse complement strand
TTTCGCACGTTTGCAAACTGTATATAGAAATTTCCGGTATGCAAATGCTTTGCATACCGGAAATTTCATATTGGACTTTTTTCGCTGACTTTGTCAGCGAACTCTACGAGGTTTTTGACAGTCTCTAAAAGGTCACCAACCATAAGGGTTGGCGACCTTTTGATATTAGAATCATTTAAGCCTTTGCGTACTTTGCTGCTTCAACACCGGCGATATAACCTTCGTTGAAAGCCTGAGTAAGGCAGGAGAATACGCCCTCTATGTAGTTAACACCGACCTCACCGGAGATCATAATACCTCTGGTGGTATCACCTGCGGCATACAGACCGGCTACAGGCTTACCGTTTTTAAGAACAGATGCGTTCTTATCAGTTGTCATACCACCTACTGCATCCTCATGGAACAGCTTCAGCTTCATGGCATAGAAAGGACCTTTTTCCACAGGCTTGGGACCGGGAACCATACCAAACATCCCCTTGACTTCGGCAGGTGAGTTGCGGGCGGTTTCGTTGTATGTCTCAATATCAGCAAGGAAAGTATCCTTATCAAAGCCAAGCTTTTCAGCAAGCTCTTCAAGAGTAGAAGCACTGACAACAGCACCGGCTTCCTCTTCCTCAGCCAGAACATCACGCCATTTGGTCAAAAATGCAGGCAGATCCATGCCGGGAGACTGGGGAGGCTCCTTCATGGCACGTTCAATAACGAATTCGCAAATATTGTCGTCAACTATCTTCCAATAGAAGCGCTTGGGATCAAATGCCAGCGGGCTGACCTCGTCCATGACCATACCATTGGGTACAACATTACCCATGCTGCCAAAGGAAACGCCGCTGCTGCCCATGCAGATATTAAGGCTTACGCAGGGATAGGGATGGCGCATAGGACCAAACAGGTTGACACGCTTATTGACATAGTCGATATCAGCACCGATCTCGTCACACATTACGATACCATCGCCGGTACATCCGGAACCTGTAAAGATATGAACAGGCTCTTTTCCCTCGTCATCATAGAACAGGGGCTGGAACTTGGCCATCAGTTCACGATTTCTGGTAAAAGCGCCAGTAGCCAGAACAACAGATTTGCATGTGATCTCGATCTCACCGCCGCCATCTTCCGCAATTATACCAACCACATCGCCATTATCGTTGGTAATAAGCTTTTTGCCCCAAGTCTTATAGAGGACCTGACCACCTTTTTCGGTATAATCCTTGCAAAGACGAGTCATAACGTACCATCCGGCTTCGCCGGGACCAATCATTTTATCTATACGTTTTGCAGCTCTTTCCCAGGTATACTTGGGTTTGAACATGCCGCCTCTGGGACCAACTTCAAAGCTGTAATCATCGAGGTAATGGTGTTCATCTACCATCCAGTCAACAAATTCGGCGTTGGCTTCAAACATACGCTTGAGCAATTCTTTGTCAACATTACCTTCAACCTTTTCAATGAAGCGCTCGTATTCCTCAGCACGCTTATCCTCAGCGCCTGCGGCTTCGTGAAGCTTTGACCAATGGATACGGTAGCCGCCTGCATACCATGCGCTGCCACCCACTTCATGGTTCTTTTCAAGAAGGATGACTTTAAGACCTTCGTCAGCTGCCTTGGCTGCTGCGACCATGCCGGAACCACCGGCACCTACGACACAGACATCACAACTCATGCTGATTTTGTCGTGAGGAGCAGGAACAGGATCAGGATTATCAGGATCAGAGATGCATCCATTGTGACATACAGCCTTACAGCTGCCGCAGGATACACATTTATCGGGATTGATCCAATATTTTGCATTACGGAAGGTTATGGCTTCCACAGGACATTCTACTCTGCACTGATGGCAAGCAGAACACAGGTCTTGGTTGATAACAAATGCCATTGTATTCGTCCTTTCATTTTCTTTATTTAGAATTAGCATAATTATATCACCGAAAAACTTCAAAAGCAATGCGGCAATACCAAAGGTCCAATATCAAAAATGCAACGGAGCTGCCGGATCATCACCCGACAGCTCCGATTTTCTAATCAGGCATCTTCTCTGCTGGGCAGCTTTACTACGATGCGGCACTCTTCAGTGATAAGACCTTCTATGGTCTCGGACCATGCAGCCATCTCAACATACTTACCGGTCTCGTCAGCGTACTTATTATATACATAGCCCTTGCAGATGCTAAGGTCACCGACCATACCATGGGCATTGATATACTTGTTTTCAGCTTTCAGGTAGGGAACCTGCAGCAGCCAGCTCTCTCGGCAGAAGCCTTCGGGGAAATGATTGAAGTCGTCCACTCCGCGAAGCTCCTGACCAAGTCTCCATGATACGGAAGCAACAAGACCGGCATCGCTCATCCAGTTGGTAACCATTCTCAGTATCTGGTTACGGCAGGTGGTGTTGTAATAGTAAGGTCTTGCATTGGGGATATTCAGTGAGCAGAAATGCATTGCCCAATCGTTATAGTGCATATTGTACTGGTCAGTGGGCATCATGGGACGAAGCTTGTTGTTCAGTATCTCATCACGCAGAGAATTGCTGTTGAACAGAGTATCGGTATGATAACGGATAAGGTCAACAGCAGTAACCGGACCATCACAAGTCCATGCCGGTTCGTCGCCAATATTGACATCCTCCCAGTAAAGCGTATCAGCACCGCGAATCTTTTCATTTCTCCACAGATCACGGATCATATCGTAATCGTCGTCGGTGTATGTATGGCACTCACGGAGCAGAGAGAAGTGCTTCATAGCGCTCATATCAGGTGGAGAAGCTTTTTCGGGATCAATGTATCTGATAAGACCTGTAAACTGGGAACCGATGGAACGGCAGACAAGCTGACCATCTCTGTTGTACAGTTCACCTATCCCAACGGTGCGGAACAGACGGTAAGGTGCTCCGCCCTCGGGGGTGCAATCTTCGATGTATCCGCCACAGGATTTTGGATAGTAAGTTTCACCGGGTCTTATGGGCAGGAAATACTGTAATTCAGTGTCAAAGTTACCGCCGGGTATCTGGACCTCGCATCCAAAGGGACGAGCTCTTTCGCCAAGCTCACCGGGCACCTGCGGTCCCATGCCCATGGCAGAAACATAGCAGGGATATGCGGTAATGCCGTTCATGGCAGATTTCTCAGCATATGCATCATCGTTATACAGTGGATTGAGCGGCGACCATGCCTTATTGTAAATCTTCATGCGCTCATAGTTTACAGTCTGGGGCTTGGGCGCAAAGGGAGAATCGGCAGGAGCAGGAGCATTCGCTCTTTCGGTTGCCTTGGCAAGAGCTTCTGCCTCCTGATCGGTATATTTTCCGGGATAGAAGATCTGATAATTATCCAGCATTGATTATTCTCCTTTCAGTGTTATCCTCTTCTTTTCTTAATGTGCCTGCCGCTTTCACGACAGGCACATTTCAGCTACAGCCTATCTTGAAAGATATCTGTTGTAGACGTCCTGCTTGATCGCAATACAGTCTTCAATACCCATATCATACAGGTTCTGGATGAAAGCGTCAAGGTCGCCTTCCAGATTCAGATCACCAAGTATAAATCTGGGAACAGTCTCGGAAATGTAGGTTGCAATATCGTTGACCTGAGAGCTGTAGGATTCTGATTCTTCAGCAGTCATGGTCACAAAGCGGCTCATGCTTTCGCCCTTGGTAAAGTCAACGTCCTGATTCCAGACTTCATTGACATATGCTTCATCTTCAGTGGTTCTGTAGTCGGTTCTGTGGATATCGATCTTACCAACCTCGGACTGGATGCAGTAGCAGTAAATAAGCTGGTTGGTGGTGTACTGTCCATCACCGTTCATGATCATCTCAGTCCACTGGGGCTCACCATTTTCATCGATGTAATAGCTTTCCCCTTCGATGCCATAAGAAGCTGTAAGGCTGCCTTCTTCACCGTACCACCAGTCAAGATAACGCATAGCGATCTCAAGATCTTCACACTGGGTGGAAACAGCAAAACCATTGCTGTCTACCAGAGTAACAGTAGTGGTGGAAGGCAGTATGTCACCTTCGTTGACGACCATGGTTCTGGTGGGTTCAAGTGCAAAATCGGGGATCTTCTCACGGGCATCAGCTACCAGATCGGTAACACCGGAGGTGTAAGAGAACAATGCGCACTCGCCATCAGTAATGGCTGCATAATAGTTTGCATCAGGAGGCATGGTCTCAGTACTCTGAGTGATAAAGTCACGGGAGTAGATGCCATCGTCAAGCCATTTTTTCATGATGGTAAGGACTGTCTTGTAGTTTTCGTGGAAATAAGGTACGTCAACAACGCCGTCTTCAATAACATAGTTCAGGTCAACACCGGTAAAACCGCCGCCAACGCTGATACCGCCGACACCATAAGCGGTGGCAATGGAGCCAATGCCGGTGGAACCGACATACATGGGATACTCAATATCGGTCTGATCCTTAATGGCCATGAGAACATTATAATACTCATCAATAGTATGAGGAGCTTCAAGACCGACCTGAGCAAGGATGTCGGAACGGATGAAGTAACCGGATCCTCTGTTCTGGGGTTCGTTCTCAATGGTAAAGAACTGACCAACTTTGCCCGTATCAGTGTGGGTGTCTTTCTTGGTCTGAGGATTTTCCTCCATTAGACCATAGTAGTTGGGAGCATACTCTTCGAGATAAGGCGCAAGGTCAACTACGATATCATCTTCAATGGCAGCGTCCATACCGGAGGTGTAGTAAGAGTTTACATTAAAGATAAGATCAGGATAGTCGCCGGAAGCCATAAGCAGATTAAATGATTCAGAAAATGTCTGCTGGCTTACATCGGTGGTCTTAAGTGAAACACCGGTAACTTCAGCAGCATATTCGAAACATTTGGTTTCGCTGCGGGAGGCTATCATTCCGCCGGTATCGGTGGAACGGAACTCAGTAAATGCAGTAAGGACAATATCTTCGCCAAGAGGATAAACGTCCTCTTCCACAGGTTCTTCAACGGGAGCATCTTCTACGGGAGTCTCCTCTTCTGCAGGAGCTTCGGACACAGGGGCTTCAGCAGATTCTTTTGCCGGAGCTTCTTCTGCAGTCTCTTCAGATGCACAAGCAGTCATAAGACATAACATCATTGCAAGTGCCAGTAACAATGCCAAAAATTTTTTCATCTTAATTCTCCTTTTCAATATTTCTTGGATATTATCCATGTTATGATTATAAATGGATTCTACAAAAAGGCAAAAGATGCAAAAATATATTTTTACTGTGGAAAACATACAATTGATATAGAAATCATGTCAGTAATTTGCTAAAATTGACCATAGAATTTTAACAATTCAGACTGGTATTTTTCAGAGGTGTAATAATGACATCAACCGAGTATGAAAATAGAATAGCCCAACTGGAAGCCCGGTGTCAGAAACTTGAAAAGCAGCTGGAGGCGCAAAACGAAGAACTTAAAAAAAGACGTTTTGCAGACAACAATACCTTTATGATAAAGCTTACTTCCGGATGGTATACCCGCATTGAAGATATAACGCAGGATGCTGCTGACTTGAGCATCACCTTCCCTTCTGAAGATTTTTGTGTTGTAACGGTGATCATAGATTCCTGGGGAAAAGAGTTCTGCGGAAAAGACGGCAAGATGGACAAGCTGGGACAGTTACAGGCAGAATATACTGTGGGGCGCATACTGAACGAGACTGAAAGCAGCACCCACACCCACCGTTTCTTTGTTAGTGACAGGCATATTCACGGTTTCATCTGTGTCACCGATGACATAGACAGCTTTTACAGAGAACTCCAAACGAATCTCACTTATGCCAAAACCGTCCTGGAAGAGCAGTTCGGTATTGAAACAAGATACGGCGTAAGTCGCGTCCATTCAGGGCTTCTGTCTGTTAAAGAGTGTTACGATGAATCCATAAGGGTGTTTGAATACATGACCATGCTTGATATGGACCGTTCTGTTCTTACATACCTTGAAGCAAGTCACGGTGTTGCAGGGAAAAAAGGTCCCGATATCGGCATTGACTTCGAACGCAGGATAATAAACTGCTTTGAGGTTGGTGATTACAGCAGCGTTGAATCATTGATACGCGGAGTAATAGAAGATGAATTTGAAAACAGTCCTCCATCCATCGAGATCGCACGAATACGTTTTTATGGCATTATCAATGTCATTCTCAACCTGATGCATGAATTTGGCGAAGCCATGGATGTGGAGCTTGTCATCCCCAAACAGTCCATAGATGCTCTTTTCCAATCAACCAATGTAGCTGAACTTCGCTCAGCTGCCGAGTCCTTGCTGGGCACCGTTGTATATGCTCTCAACCGTCAGAATAACAGAAACCTTCCCCAATGGGTACTTAAAATGGCAGACTGCATACGCTCGCGCTATTCCGACCCAAACCTGAGTGCTTCCATTCTGGCAGATGAGTTTGGTCTGAACAGCACCTATGCGTCAAGAGTATTCAAACAGGTGATGGGTAAGGGCATATTTGAATTTATCCATCAAGTAAGAATAGACGCCGCAATAATACTCCTTCAAGAGGGTGTTCCGGTAAAGGATACTGCCCATGCTGTAGGATACATAGATTCTATTACGATGAACAGAGCTTTTAAAAAGTACATTGGTACAAGCCCGAGCTACTACACAAAATAAAGCAAGCCGGATAAAAATATCCGGCTTGCTCAGCCTGTCAAAGAACTTAGAAGCGTAGAATATAGGAGACAGGAAAAGTCGGCAAAGCCAACTTCGAGAGTTCAGCTTAGCTGAACTTAGTCGGCACGAGAGTCCCCTTTCGCGTGCAATAACTCCACCGCAGCGGGTGCGATGAGCGATATAACAATATTAGCTTATCATTTATTCCCAGTCCTTACAGACATTTACCCACTTTATGGCATTTGAGTATTTATACAGCTCGTCACATGTAAGTTCGATAGCGCTGTTGCCGCTGCCGGCAGCAGGAAAAACAGTATCGAACCTTTTCATAGATTCATCGAGATACACATCCACGCCATCGTTTGTGGCAAAAGGACACACTCCACCAACTGCATGACCAACAAGTTCCACCGCTTCATCGGCAGTAAGCATTTTTGCTTTAAATCCAAACTCTGCCTTGTACAGCTTATTGTCTATCTTAGCATCACCAGCAGTAACCACAAGAATAACGCCTTCGCTTCCTTTGAATGACAGTGTCTTGGCTATACGGGCAGGGATAACGCCTACAGTCTGAGCTGCAAGTTCTACTGTTGCACTGGAAGTCTCGAACTCCATTACTCTTTCTTCCATCCCAAGCTCACGGAAATAAGCTCTTACTCTTTCAATCGACATCTCTATTTCTCCAATTCATCCAGTTTTTTCGCTTCCGCCACCAGTTTGCTGGTTCCAAGTCTGTCTGCGCCAAGCGCGATGAAATCCTTCGCGTCTTCCAGAGTTTTGATGCCTCCGGCGGCTTTAACTTTTACGTCGCTGCCTACATGCTTTCTGAGCAGCGCAACATCTTCTCTTGTGGCGCCTCCTCCGGCAAATCCGGTGGAGGTTTTGATATATTCTGCGCCTGCGTCAGTGACGACCTTGCACAGTTTAATTTTTTCCTCTTCTGTCAGCAAGCAGGTCTCAATGATGACCTTCAAAAGCTTTCCGTTGCATGCGGCTTTAACTCTCTCGATCTCATTTTGAACATCATCAAAACGTTCTTCCTTGACCATCCCAAGATTGATGACCATATCAATTTCGTCCGCACCGTTTTCCACAGCTTCAGAAGCTTCAAAGCATTTTACGGCAGTAGTGTTGTACCCATTTGGAAAACCAATAACAGTACACACCTTCATCTTTCCGTCAAAATACTCTGCTGCTCTGTTAACAAAGCTGGGAGGTATGCAAACACTGGCTGTACCGTATTTGACAGCATCGTCACAAATCAGCTTGATCTGCTCCCACGTGGAGGTCTGTGAAAGCAATGTATGATCTGCCAGAGAAAGTATGTTTTTAAGTTCGTTATTCATCATTGTTATACCTGTCCTGTTTTATTTTCCATATTGTAGCATATCAAAATTCTTTTTTAAAGTCCTCATTAACAGGTGGAGCAGTATCGGCATAATTTGTACTGAACATTTGAATGGAGGAATGATTTTGACTGCAATTAACAGTTTTTTGGGAGCAAACTCCCCTTTGGGATTTCACTCGTTTTATCAGCAAGCCATGGTCGAAGCGTCCGAAAGTTGGATAATCAAAGGCTGCCCCGGATGCGGAAAATCAACGTTCATGCGGCACATCGCATCGGGTATGACCACAAAAGATATCAATGTTGAAATGTTCAAATGCTCTTCCGATCCCCAGTCACTGGACGGCGTTTTGATCCCCCACATATCCACCGCATATTTTGACGGAACTTCTCCCCATGTACTTGAGCCGGAATACCCCGGCACTGTGAGCAATTATCTTGATTTAGGACAATTTATTGACTTTGAAGCCATAAAGTCGAGAAAAGCTGAGCTTCAAGAGCTTTTTGTAAGTTATAAGGCTCATTACCCCGAGGCTTACACGCGGCTTAAAACAGCACGCGACCTGCTGGATGACAGGCTTGCTTTAGTGTGCAAGTCTGTGGATTTTGAAAAGCTGTGCAAGCGCACCCGTGGCATCATAAGCCGCGAGATCGGCAAACCCGGAAAAGAGACCGGAAAGCTCCACCGCCGTTTCATGAGCGCCATTTCATTTCAGGGGTACATCAGTGACGCTGACCAGCTACCAAAGTATTACAAAAAAATCTACCGGTTGGAATCCTATTACGAGCTTTCCCGTTTCGTAACTCCGCTTATACTTGACGCTGCGCTGGCATCAGGCAAAGACGTGATCGCCTGCTATGATCCCATGAACCCTAACGGTTCACCGGAACACATTCTTGTACCGGAACTTTCGCTGGCCTTTATTACTTCTTCTGACCTTTCCTACGATGGTCCCTATGCCCGCAATATCCGGCTGGACGGCTACATTAATGACCTCAAATCAGATCGTGCAAGAATACGTTTTAACAAAAAGACCGCCTCGTGTCTTATTGACGAGGCGGTACAGTCCATGGCTCATGCAAAGGCTATCCACGATGAGATCGAACTGGTATATCGTGACTATGTGGATTTTGATGGCGTTATGGCGCTTGCCGAAAAGCATCTTGACAGACTGCTGAACCTCGTCTAGCTACTGTACGAATCTTGTGCCGCTTCTGCCGTTGACTGCTTCCGCTGCCTTATCAAGAGACGCGATAACTGCCTTTTTTCCGCCGGATCTGATAAAGCTCATGGCAGCCTCGACCTTCGGCAGCATGGAGCCCTTTCCGAACTGCCCTTCGCGGCACAGCTGTTCTGCCTCTTTCAGAGTCAGCTCATCCAGTTCTTTCTGGTCAGGCTTTCCAAAGTTTATGGCTACCTTGTCCACGGCAGTAAGAATATAAAGTTCCTCAGCATCGATAAGCTGCGCCAGCTTTGCGGATGCGTGATCTTTATCTATGACCGCGGGAACACCTCTAAATCCCTCATATCCGTCCTGAACCACCGGGATCCCACCGCCGCCGCAGGCAATAACAACAAAATCGTTTGCAAGCAGCCGCTTTATTGTATCTTTTTCAACGATATCAGAGGGTTTGGGAGATGCTACAACTCTACGCCATCCTCTGCCGGAATCTTCTTTAAATTCCCACTCCGGATGGATCTTTTTTAGCTCATCAGCCTGCTCTTTCGTGTAAAACGCGCCGATGGGTTTGGACGGATCTCTGAATGCCGGATCCTTTTCATCAACAGCTACCTGAGTAACCACTGTTGAAACGCTTTTATCTATACCCTGCGTTTTCAGTGCATTACCAAGCCCTTTCTGAAGGTGGTATCCGATGTAACCCTGACTCATGGCAGTACACTCCGGCAATTCCATCGGCGGTACCTTGTCACTTGTTCTGGACGCGTTTTCAAAAGCCAGCTGCACCATACCCACCTGAGGTCCGTTTCCATGGCAGATAACAAGATCCTTCTGTTTTGCTATCTCTGCCAGCACAGGAGCCGCCGCTTCAATTCTTTGCTGCTGTTCTGCTGCTGTATCTCCAAGGGCGTTGCCGCCCAACGCAACTACGATTTTTGACATAAAAATCACCTCGGTATAGCTTTACCGAGGTGATCAAAATTATTTATCCAAGAAAATCCTTAAGTTTTTTACTTCTGCTGGGGTGGCGCAGTTTTCTAAGCGCTTTGGCTTCTATCTGACGAATGCGCTCACGGGTGACATTAAATTCCTTGCCTACTTCTTCCAAAGTCCTTGCTCTGCCGTCTTCAAGACCAAAACGCAGACGGAGTACCTTTTCTTCTC
>CAZIPP010000051.1:0-10373 GCA_964541215.1 uncultured Oscillospiraceae bacterium | reverse complement strand
TCATCGGGATGACAGCTTTTTATGTTTCTGTTTACAGCACAGCGAACACTACCGACACCCACATGGGCAGTGTGATGATGCTGAGCAAGGTGGATATAAGAACTCCGGCAGAACAGTCCTGACAGACTTTGTCTGAACAGCCGGCGCCCATTGCGAAGGCTGTTATCAGTGATGGTACAGGTACGCAGCCGTATATTGATACGGCCTGAGCAATATAGCTTTCCACCGGAAGAAGAAACAGTACGCCAATGACAACTGCGGGAGCAAGGAAGTTGCGCACCAGCACCATTCCGATGGGATTTTTCAGAGCAGACAGGGTCTTGATGGATACACCCGCCAGACTCATGCCGCAGATAAGCATACCGAGAGGTGATGCCAATGAGCCGATTGTTTTCAGCGTGGAGTCAAGAAATGTGGGAAGGCTCAGACCGGAAAAATAGAAGATCAGACCGATCAGAACGGCAACGGTAGGGGGAGAAATGAAGGGTGAGAGCTTTTCCTTCAGAGTCTTCTTTTTTCCTGTTTTGTCGCTGCTTCGCATAAGGAAGGACGGGGCAGCGTAAAACACAAGGCGTATGGGCAGGGTGAATACAGTGTAAACAAAAAGCCCCGTGGCATCAAACAGCTTTTCTACAACAGCCATACCGATGTAGGTGTAGTTGCTGAACATGGTGGAGAAAATAACACAGCGCCCAAATAAAGACCTGCCGGTGATCAGCCAATATACAGTGCCGAGAAGGGCAAGAGATGCCAGTATTATCAGAGCCAGAGCGATGATGATGAAAAGCTCCTTGAAGTCGCCTTCAAAATGCTGGGCGCGGATGGAGTTGAATATCATGCAGGGAAGGGCGACCTTCATAACGAAGCGTGACATATTTTTTAAAAAGCTCTGGTCAACTATTTTGGCGCGTATTATGAAAATGCCTACAAAAACAAGCAAAGCAAATTCCAGAGCAAGATCCAGTATGTTCATGGGCGATATCTCCGAATTCAGGAACTCAGGATTAGAAAAATACAAAGAGAATCATATCACAATAATTTACTGGGTTCAATTGATTTGATGGTAAAAGTCTGGTATTATCGAAGAAGAAAGAAAAAGGATGAATACTATGGATAATAAAAAATCTACCATCGGTGGTCAGGCTTTTCACGTGGGCATACTCATGCGGGGCAGAAAAAATGCCGCCGCCTTCACAAAGGCGGATGGTGAGATATATGTCAAGACATGGGAAGTGAAAAAGACGGGTAAGCTGCCAAAAGTGCCTGTGGTAAGAGGGTTGGTCGCCATCGGCAAAGCGGTGATGGACGGGGCGGTCACTACAGCAGAGCTGGTGCGATCCTCAAAAAGTGCCGACAAAACAGGACCGCACATAACCAAGCTTCGCAAGTATCATGGCGCGGAACACAAGACTATTGCCTGCTATGAAAAGGGAATGGAGCTGACTGTGGAAAACGTACAGCAGCAAAGCCGTATCCACCCTCGGTGCGGAACGTCTGTGGCGGTTACCGCTCTGCTGGCACAAACGCTGATAACGGTGGCGCTGCCCAGAAGCATTGCTCCGCAAAAGCGTGAGAATATCGAGCTTGCGGCCATGGTGCTGTCTATGGGGCTCAGCTATGAACTGAACCGCAAAGCGTGGAGGGGAGAAAGCAAGCTGGCTGAAAAGCTTACGGCGCCCGGCAGATGGGCACAGAAGCTGACCACAGCGGAGCCGGATGATGAAATGATAAACTGCGCCATTGCAGCTCTGGAAGCGGCGAAATAGGGGGCTTCAGGTGGCTTCAGCTGCGCTGCGGATAAAGTAAAAACGCACTGCTAAAGCAGTGCGTTTTTGAAGCTTGTTCTTATTTGCCGAACATGTAAGGCAGGACGTAAAGAACAAAAGAAGAAATGCCAATGACGACGCCATTGATGATGGCGGGGATGGTGTATTTCTTGCGCCATTCGCCACCCTGCTTTGCCTTGCTGGCAAAGTTAATGCCAAACAGACCGGTGATCAGGGAAAGCAGGCAGAAGTAAATGTAAGAGGACTTGCCGTTTTCGATCAGCTGAGGCACGGCGTTAACGAGTGCGATTATGCAGACTCCAAGACCGAGAACGATCCAGAAATAAGTCATGATCATACATGCGGTTTCCTTAACGCCGGATTTCTGTTGTTCAGCAAACTCTTTATTAAACTTGTCAAAACTGGTATCCAAAAATGTTCCCCCCTATGTAATTATCTCGTAAAGTAAATATATCATATCGCTCCACCATCGTCAACAATTTATTCTGTGCAGGATGTAGAAAAACTTCCGTATTCTTTGGGGAAAATTCCTTATTGACTTTCTGACCGACCTTGTATAAATCGGCAAAAGCTATCCCCAAACAGGCGTATTGCGGCCTTTGCTTCCGCCAATGTATTGCCGGCAAATCCTGTTTCAACTATCAGCGAACCGTAGGTGGCGTGCTGGTTGAAACGTTCCTGACGAAGGTTTATGGGACGCATCAGACCCGGGTTGTCGGCGTTGGCTGTGGCCTGCAGAGCCAACGCGAGCTTCAGGTTTTCACGCCAGCCTTCGTGCGGCAGCCCTCCCTCGTCCGTGCCGACTACCAGCATTATCTGGGATGTGGTCTCGCCATCATTATCATAGTATGTCGCTACGGATTCGCCGGTCTCTGTCACACCGGAATCCCTGTGGAGGTCAATGACTATCTGAATGGATGGATACTGCTCAAGGTTGCGTTCAATTACCTCCAGAGTTCTTGTGTAGGAGCCGGTGTAGGCGGGATAGTCGTTAACGGTGGTGTCGTGGATAACGCCTATGCCGGCTTCCGTCAGCACACGCTCAAGCTCATCGCCTACGGCAACTATGTTGCAGCTTTGATCTGTGGTGCGCCAGCTGTCGGAGGCTTCGTACTGGTCTGCGTATTCCTGAGTGTATGCTTCGCAGGAGTGGGTGTGAACTATCAATACAAGCGGACCGGAAACGGAAAAGTCGATTTCCAAAGGCTCTGCCAGCAGAGCCGAGCTGTCGGGAATGTAGGATGTGTTGTTGGTGTATTCGATGGCGTCCGCATCGGACTGAGTGAATTCAATGGGCTGTGCGGTATTCAGCTCTGCCGATGGTGAAGATTCAGGCAAAGGTTCTGGTTCGGTTTCATATAAAATGATGTCAGCAGTGGGAGCGGGGGAGACTATTTCCGCATCAGGCGTTGGTACGGGGGTCTCTTTCGCGGTGTAAACAGCTTCTTCAGCCACTGCCGCAGCCGCAAGAGAGGATGCGGACGCAAGGACCTTTTCGTAACTGCCGGATATGCTGCCGACCTGAGCTTCCAGTGCGCCATTTACAAAACCTCCGTTGCTTCCAAGCTTGATCAGCGCCTGATCCAGCGCGGCGCCAAGTCCCAATGAGCTCATCAGCCTTATGACCGACACGAAACATATGAGCAGGGATATGGCGCTGCCAAGCTCGCCGATCTGGTGACGGCGGCGTCTCAGCCTTCGCCTTCGCATGTATATCAGTCCTTCCTCAGTACAGTAAGTGCAGTATATATTTATGCGGCGATAACTTCGTATATGAACGCAAAAAGAGTGGATTTGTATGCTGTCAGCCGATGTTTTAATAAAAAAGCTTAAAAAATATTAACTGTTTGTTAAGATATTTACAGGTTTTTGCTTGACATAAAGCTTTGGGAGAATTAGAATAAACTCGGAATAATCTGGTGTCGCTCCATCCTGATCGATGCGGCGCCGTATTTTCTTTAATATATAGTAAAGGAGGTAATAGCCTGACATGTCACCAACATTAATAGCGATCCTTTCGGCTTTGGCCGGTTTAGTTATAGGTGCTTTGATTATGTTCCCGATTGCGGTCAATTACCGCAAGAGAGTTGCTGAAAAAGAGATATCCAGTGCGGAAGAAGAAGCAAAGAGAATAATCAACGAATCCATCAAAAACGCCGAAAGCAAGCAGCGTGAAATGCTGCTGGAGGCAAAGGAAGAGATCCACAAAAGCCGTTCCGAGGCTGAAAAAGAGATCAAGGAACGCAGGTCCGATGTTCAGAAACAGGAACGCCGTCTGCAGCAGAAGGAAGAGAATCTGGACAAGAAGACCGAAGCCATCGAAAAGAAAGAGGAATCCCTCAACAAAAAGCTTTCAAATGCCGATGCTCTGAACCAGGAGGTAAAAGAGATCAAGGCAAGTCAGCTGAAGATGCTTGAAAAGATTTCCGGGCTGACTGTTGAAGAAGCCAAGGAATACATCATCAAGAACGTTGAAACTGAGGTTCGTCACGAAACTGCCATGAAGATCATGGAGATCGAGACTCAGCTGAAAGAAGAATCCGATCAGCGTGCAAGAGAGATCATTGCCACCGCCATCCAGCGCTGTGCAGCCGATCACGCAGCAGAAACCACCGTTTCCGTTGTGCCTTTGCCCAACGACGAAATGAAGGGACGCATCATCGGTCGCGAAGGCCGCAACATCCGTTCCATCGAGACCCTTACCGGTGTCGATCTTATTATCGACGATACCCCCGAAGCCATCACCCTTTCCAGCTTCGACCCCGTGCGTCGTGAGATCGCCCGCCTGACCCTTGAAAAGCTTATCGCCGATGGTCGTATCCATCCCACCCGCATTGAGGAAATGTATGAAAAGTCCCGCAGGGAAGTGGAACACACCATCAAATCCGAAGGCGAAAGAGCTACTTTCGAGACCGGTATCCACGGTCTCCATGGAGAGCTGGTCAAGCTGCTGGGACGTCAGAAATACCGTACAAGCTATGGTCAGAACGTGCTGAACCACTCCATCGAGGTCGCTCATATTGCAGGACTTATGGCTGCTGAGCTGGGCGAAGATGTCACCCTGGCAAAGCGTGCGGGTCTGCTCCATGACCTTGGCAAGGCTGTTGACCACGAAATGGAAGGTTCCCATGTTTCCATCGGCGTGGAGCTTGCCAGAAAGTATAAGGAATCTCCCCAGGTCATCCACGCTATTGAGGCTCATCATGGCGATGTGGAAGCCAAGACTGTTATTGCATGTCTTGTTCAGGCGGCCGATGCTATTTCCGCTGCCCGTCCCGGAGCTCGCAGAGAGAATCTGGAAAACTACATCAAGCGTCTTGAAAAGCTTGAGGAGATCACCGGTTCTTTCCCCGGAGTCGATAAATCCTATGCTATTCAGGCAGGTCGTGAAGTTCGTATCATGGTCAAGCCCGAAGAGGTATCCGAAGACAGCATGATCCTTCTGGCGCGCGATATCGCAAAGAAGCTGGAAGACGAGCTTGAGTACCCCGGTCAGATCAAGGTAAACATCATCCGTGAGACCAAGGCTGTAGATTACGCAAAATAAAAATAAAAGGCTGTTGCTTTAGTGATGCTTTAGCAACAGCCTTTTTGCGTTTACTATAATGAGAGCGGCGAAACTAACTGCTCTGTGATGTACTCTATCAACTGCTGGGGAGTGGGAACGGTGTCTCCGTCAGACAGGTTTTCCCAAAAAGCTTTTGCGCTGTTGTCGCTGCTTTTCCGCGCCTCAGCGATGGCGGCAGTGATCTCATCAATTACATTCTGAAGGTCAACGCCATTTATCATGGCGGTTGTTTCAAGTGCGCGATATGCGTAAGACTTATCCATATTCAATCATCCTTTTTTGTATCTTATGTGTAAGAAGTCTAACAAGAAATATTAGAACTTATATATTGATTCTAACTTGTCTAAACTATCTGTGTCAATCGAATTCGTTCGTGTAAAATCGACACTATATGACATAGACAGGAGTATTGGTGTGGAACAATATGGGAAAATAGTTATTAAACTGGATAAGCTTATCGAGAAATCGGGAATGAGCAAAAACAAACTGAGCCATCGGGCAGAAATGCAAAGGTCACAGATAAATAATTACTGCAAAAATGAGATAACAAGGCTGGACACCGATGTTCTGGCAAGAATATGTACTGTTTTTCAATGTGATATAGGCGACTTGCTTGAGTTTGTACCCCCTGAAAAATGACCATACCCCACCCTCTCCCTTGCGGCAGGGTGGGATTTGTTGTATACTGATACATCATGCCAAAGTTTATCGATGGAGGGAAATGACTTGAAACCTATACGAAGATTTATAAAGTATTATGCGCCGTATAAGACACTGTTTTTTCTTGACCTTCTCTGCGCGATGATACTGTCTGCCGTTGACCTGGCATTCCCGCAGCTGCTTAATATGCTCACAGGAGGTGTGTTCACCGAGGGAAGAGAACGCATACTCAGCGTCCTTGGACTGCTGGCGCTGGCGCTGGTCATCATGTACCTTGTCCGCACTTTCTGCCAGTTTTTTGTTACATCTTACGGTCACTGGATGGGTACATGGATGGAGAAAGACATGCGTCGGGATCTGTTTGATCAGTATACTCGTCTGTCGTTTTCCTATTTTGATCAGAACAATACCGGTGAGATGATGTCCCGTCTTGTAACAGACCTGTTCGACATCTCCGAGCTGGCTCACCACGGTCCGGAAAATCTTCTCATCTGCTCTTTAAAGATCATCGGCTCTTTTGTGATGCTGATGACCATAAATGTTAAAATGACGCTCATTCTTGTGGCTGTTACTTTGGTGATGGTGGCTTTTGCTGTTGCCCGTCAGAAGAAGATGCAGGCGGTTTTCATGGACAACCGGAAAAAGATTGCCGATGTCAACGCGGAGGTTCAGGACAGCCTTGCGGGTATTCGTGTGGTACAGACCTTTGCCAATGAGGATGTTGAGCGCAAAAAGTTCTCCATCGCCAATGAAGCTTTTAAAAAGTCCAAGGAACACAGCTATATGTTCATGGGACTTTTCCATGGCGGCAACAGCTTTTTTCAGGGAATGCTGTATGCGACTGTGCTTGTAAGCGGCGGCTGGTTCATTGCGAACGGTACTTTGCAGGTGACGGAGCTGGCCATTTTTGCGCTGTATATTTCCGTTTTCCTCGGACCCATCGAGACACTTATCAACTTTACCGAGACCTTCCAAAAGGGCTTTGCGGGCTTTGTGCGTTTCCTTGAGATACTGGATACCGAACCTGACGTTCAGGAGAAGCGGGAAGCGCTGCCGCTGGAAAAGGTCGTTGGCAATATAGAATACGAAAACGTTTCCTTCGGCTATGAGGACGGAGTTACGGTGCTTGACAATGTAAGTATTTCCGTGCCTGCCGGCAAGACCATTGCGCTCGTGGGACCTTCCGGCGGCGGCAAGACTACCATTTGCTCGCTGCTGCCCAGATTTTACGATGTTGCAGCCGGACGCATCACAATTGACGGAAGAGACATTCGGGACTATACTCTCAAATCACTGCGCCGTGCCATCGGCATCGTCCAGCAGGATGTTTATATGTTTGCGGGAAGCATTCGTGAGAATATCGCTTATGGTGACCCGGACGCCACTGAAGAACAGATAATACAGGCTGCAAAGGATGCGGGCATCCACGATTTCGTAATGAGCCTTGAACATGGCTACGATACCTATGTGGGCGAACGCGGAACCCGTCTTTCCGGCGGTCAGAAACAGCGTATTGCCATTGCAAGAGTGTTTTTGAAGAATCCTCCTGTGCTCATACTGGACGAAGCCACCTCTGCGCTGGATAATGAAAGCGAACGCTACATTCAGGCATCGCTCGAAAGACTGAGCCAAAACAGGACCACCATCGTCATTGCTCACCGCCTCAGCACCATCAGGGGCGCTGATGAGATAATCGTTATCGGTGATGACGGTATCCGTGAAAAGGGTACGCATGATGAGCTGCTTCGGCTCAACGGTACCTATGCCAGATACTACCGTATGCAGTTTGAGACCATTGAACAGCTGGACAGAATGGTCAGCTCCGAACAGTAACAATGGTCGTGCCGGCAGCATATACTGTGCGTAAAATCAACTGAGGTGATATAATGAACATCTGTGTATACGGAGCATCCAGCAACGATATCAGCAATGCTTACATAAAAGCCGGGGAACAGTTGGGAGAGCTTATGGCTCAGAGAGGGCACGGACTTGTTTTTGGCGGCGGAGCCAATGGAATGATGGGCGCAGTGGCAAGGGGAGTATATGCTTTTGGCGGGAAGATCATCGGAATTGCTCCGGGTTTTTTCAATGTGGACGGCGAACTGTTTTCGGGCTGCGATGAGCTTATACGAACAGCCACCATGCGTGAACGAAAACAGCGCATGGAGGAACTTTCCGATGGCTGCGTAATGGTTCCGGGAGGTCTTGGGACCTTTGATGAGTTTTTTGAGATCCTGACACTTAAACAGCTGGGGCAGTATGACAAACCCATTGCGGTTTTGAACACGCAGGGGTATTTCAACAGCCTTATAGCTGCGCTGGAAAGCGCCGTTTCGGAAGGGTTCATCTCCCGGAGAGCGATGGGACTTTTCAGGGTCTTGACTGATCCAAAAACGGTGCTTGAATATCTTGAAAACGAGAAATAATTGAAAATATACAGAGAACAATCTCCCGTTAATGGGAAGCTGCATATATTGGTATGAATAAGAAAACGGAAAGGAATGATCGTTTTGAGTTCATACGGTATTGCGGAAGACACTCTGCGCTGTGACGCTGTCTGGCAGAGGGTACTGCCCAATATGGATCCTTATCCCGAGGTGCGCAAAGAAGCTGCAAAAAGGGTTGAGGCGTCCTGTGCAGAGATAAGTGATAAGGACATTCTTAAATTCATAGAAAGTGAATTGAAAGACAAATGCTGCTATATGGCTCTTTCACGCAAGGGAAGGACTAAATCGGAAATGCGCTGCCTTGCGTCCATAGGAGCGGCAGAAGCCTGCCACGCCAGAAAGCTGGAGGCGGCCTATTTCATCATGACTGGGAAGCATCCCTGCACAGTGCCTGCGGAGCTCCCCAAGATATGCTGCTTTACAGACGTGCTGCGTCAGCGGTATCACGAAGAGAAAAAGGGACATCAGGAGTATCTTCGGGCTGCTGAGAAAGCAGGGGATGAAAGACTGAAAAAACTGTTCTTATGCCTTGCGGAAGAAGAAGCTTCCCACGCTGATCTGATATGGTCGTTATTTGTTTAGGTGGCGCTATATTTGTCTATTTTTTCAAAATCTCCATTGACTTTTCATGAATAGATAACTATACTGTACTGTGGTGGTGTGCGTAGGCATACTGCTGCAAATCATATTCATCCAAATCACTGAAGGAGGCTAACACCATGATTATAGGTGTACCCAAGGAAATTAAGGCCCAGGAAGGCCGCGTTTCTATGACTCCCGCCGGCGTAGACTCCTGCGTCAAGGCTGGCCATACCGTACTTATCGAAACCAACGCTGGTCTCATCTCCGGTTTCACCGATGAAGAATACGCCAGCTACGGTGCCGAGATCGTTGCTACCGCTAAGGAAGTATTCGACAGAAGCGAAATGATCGTTAAGGTCAAGGAGCCTCTGGAAGCCGAATACGATCTGTTCCACGAAGGTCAGATCCTCTTCACTTACCTGCATCTTGCTCCCGATCCCGAGCAGACCAAGGCTCTTCTTGAGAAGAAGGTCATCGGTATCGCTTACGAAACCGTTCAGCTGCCCACCGGTGCTCTGCCCCTGCTGGGCTGTATGTCCGAAATCGCTGGCCGTATGGCCGTTCAGGTCGGTGCTCATCTCCTCGAGAACACCTGCGGCGGCAGAGGCATCCTGCTTTGGGGTGTTTCCGGCGTTGAAAAGGGCAATGTAGTTATCATCGGCGGCGGCAACGTCGGTACCTCCGCAGCTAAGATCGCTGTCGGCATGGGCGCTAACGTTACCGTTATCGACATGAGCTCCACCCGTCTTGCTTATCTGGACGATATCTTCGGCTCCAGAATCCAGACTCTCATGTCCAACCCCCTGAACATTGCCAAGGCTGTTGAGAACGCTGACGTAGTTATCGGCTGCGTACTGGTTCCCGGTGCCAAGACTCCCATCCTCGTAACCAACGAAATGGTTGCTAAGATGCGTCCCGGTTCTGTTCTGATCGACGTTGCTATCGACCAGGGCGGCTCCATCGAAGCTATCGACCGCATCACCACCCATGCTGATCCTTACTACACCAAGGAAGACGGCATCGTTCGTTACTCCGTTGCTAACATGCCCGGTGCTGTACCCCGTACTGCTACCTACGCTCTGACCAACGTTACCCTGCCCTACCTGCTGAAGATCGCCAACCTGGGCGCTGAAGGCGCTTGCAAGGCTGACTCCGCTATCATGAAGGGTCTCAACGTTTACAAGGGCAAGCTGACCTATCAGCCCGTTGCTGAAGCTCAGGGTCTGGAATACACTCCCGCTGAGGAAGCTATTGGCTAATTAAAGCTTACATATAAACCCCCGGCTCTTTTGAGCCGGGGGTTTTGCGTTATTGTCTGGTTGTTATTTT
>CAZIPP010000050.1:7102-10680 GCA_964541215.1 uncultured Oscillospiraceae bacterium | reverse complement strand
GCAGCAAACTGAAAAACCGTGTCAAAATAGTCCTTTGGACTATTTTGACACGCTCAAAAAGGTACTGCACCTTAGATGCAGTACCTTTTTATGTGTGCTTACATATGCATTTTTATAGCTGGCTTGCAGCGCCGAAAGCACGGTGGATGCTGCTGCGGATGTTGCCTGCGCCGGCAACGTCGCCGATGAGGTAGAACTCTGGAGCAACGGTTGCATACTGCAAAGCAGAGTCAACGCAGGGCTCCACACCGCCGCAGACGATTACATCGTCGCCTTCAATGGTGTGTTCAACTCCGTTTTCATCAACATAGGTAACGGTTTTGTCGGTGACTTTAGTAGTGGTAGCTTTTGTAATGCCCTTCAGGTTTTCAAACTTGGTCCAGAAGGGTTCCATGCCGCCATAGCCTTCTTCGTCAACAGCAATATGCGCAATGGTGATGCTGTGGAGGGGAGAGGCATCCTTTGCAAGTCTGTCCTGACGGGTAAGGCAGGTTACGTCGTGACCGTTCTGAGCCAGATAGCAGGCGGTTTCAACACCGGTTTCTGAGCAGCCGACCATAATAACGTGCTTGCCAAGCTCAGCTTCTTTGCCGATAACGTCGTGACAAGTGCGGATGCAGGGTGTACCATCGGCATTGTGCATACCCTCAATGTTGGGGACTTTTGCCTTTGAACCGGTGGCGGCAAGAACTGCGTCATAGCTTTCGGCTTTCAGCTGCTCAGCGGTGGGAGCGCAGTTCAGACGGATCTCAACACCCTTCTTTTCCATTTCACGGATGAGCCAGAGACGGAATTTCTTGAAGGGCCATTTAAAGGTGAATACATCAGCGTGATACAGCTGACCGCCCAGATAGTCAGACTTTTCAAACAGTACGACTTTGTGACCGCGATCTGCAGCAGTGATGGCAGCTTCCATACCGGCAGGACCACCGCCGATGATGGCGACTTTCTTAACCTTTTCTGCGGGCTTGATCATGCGCTGGATCTTGGTTTCCATGTTGAACTCGGGGTTAACAGCGCATACGGAGTGCCAGGGACCCTTTCTGATACCATGGCAGCGGTTGCAGCGCAGACAGGGTCGAATATCTTCACCGCGTTCTTCAAGAACTTTGGTGTAGTAATCAGCATCGGTGAACTGACCACGACCAATGCTGATAAGGTCGCAGACGCCTTCCTCAAGAAGAGCTTCCATTTCGCCGGGATCCTGGAAACCGCCGGCAACAGCCAGAGGTATTTTAACACCGGCAGCCTTCATAGCCTTGCAATATCCAATGCAGTCGTGCTCACATTCGGAGAAAGTATATCCGGTGGGGTGGGACTTGGGAGCACCATTCTCGCGGACAGTAATAAGGTCTACAACACCTTCTGCCAGCTTGGCGAAGGTAATGGTATCCTCCAGATAGTAGCCTTCCTTCATAATGGTCATGCCGCCGCCCTTTGGAGCTTCACCCATCATCATAATATGAATTATGAATTCCTTGCCACAGGCTTTCTTAACTGCTTCACACAGCTCAAGAGTGAAGCGGCAGCGGTTTTCGGTAGATCCACCATATTCGTCGGTACGGATGTCGGTCTCGTGCTCCAGACCTACTACGCCGGTGGAAACACCGTCAAAGCCCCAATCCTTGTAGCGCAGACATTGCTTTACAAAAGCGTCTATAGTTTCCTGCATCTGTTCCCTGGTAGCGGCAGTAGCAGGAGGCATAGGCATACGGCCATTGCCCATATCGGAGAAAGCGGGGTTCTTGCCGCCGAGAGTGACGCCGTTGGGGAAGGAGGTGGACATCTGGACGACGACCTTGGAACCATAGAAATGAACGTCGTCAGACAGCTGACAGAGATAGTTATTTGTGGCAGGATTACTGAGATCGAAATGGAAAGAATGAGCAAAGTCGTGTGTTTCAGGCAGGGTACGAACAAAGGGACGGTCTGCGTCGCAGACTACGACCAGAGAGTTGCCGCGGCGTGCGGAGTCTCTATGAAAATGGATAAACTGGTCAGTGGGCCAGGTCTCGGGACCCTGATTTTGGTCGGGAGCACATTTGGGCTGTACCATGCGGTTGCGAAGGACTTCACCGTTGGGAAGTACCAGAGGGGTCAGCAGTTTTTCATAACGATGGCTCATGGAAAATCTCCTTTCATTTTCATCTGACAGGGCAGATTACAGTTATACCAGACAAATATTAAAATGCTGATTTATGCCGATGCGACATAGATGTTTCGCTTTATAAATATATAGTTAGCCTATCATAAAGGCGGCATAATGTCAACAAAACTATAAATATGGCACAAGGCGAATTGCAAGAAAACTGGACATTAAAGATATGCTTGAACGAATACATTTGGTTGACACTTATGGCACTGAAATGATATACCATAACGAGTTAGAGGAAACTAAGCTAAAGAGGCGGCTGCTTAATTTAAGACGTGTGGTTAGTTGTGGCTAACTTCCGAATAAACATTTAATTTCGATTGGACGGATCTATACCCGACCACGGAGAATGTATCTCTGTGGTCGGGGGTTTTTAATGTTGCATTGAGGCTCTGCATAGACTTTAGTATGAAAGGTGGTCAGTTGCATGGCAAAACGCAAGTTTGCAGAGCTACGATGGATCAATAACGATCATACCATAACTGAAGAGACGGATCACGAATTTCTTTTTTATCTTCAAAACGGCTTGCTGATGGCACTCAGGGATAAGGGAATACTGAATGAGATGCAGTATAGAGGATCTTATGAGAAACTCAGAAATCAGCGATGCGAAAGAGCCGGAAAACTTTCACCAACAGAAGCAGATGATTAAAGTCGCAAGCTACTGCCGTGTCTCGACAGACAAGGAGGATCAGTCCAATTCCTTTGAAAGCCAGCAGAGATACTTCCGTGAGTATATCCAGCATCGACCGGACTGGGAGCTGTATAAGGTTTATGCGGACGAAGGAGTCACAGGTACCAGTACGAAAAAAAGGACACAGTTCAGCCGTATGATAAGCGATGCGTATGAAGGACGGTTTAAGCTAATCATTACTAAAGAGGTCAGCCGTTTTTCACGAAATATACTTGACACCATAGCGTATACACGGGAGCTGAGATCGATAGGTGTGGCGGTGTTGTTCGTCATAGACGGTATTAACACAATGGATCCGGATTCGGAGCTTCGATTGTCGATCATGGCTTCAATTGCTCAGGAGGAAAGCCGAAAGACAGGCAGCCGTGTAACTTGGGGACAACAGAGACAAATGCAAAAAGGAGTCGTGTTTGGACACTCTCTGTTGGGTTATGATGTAATGGGCGGAAAAATGAAAGTAAATCCCGAAGGTGCGGAAATCGTTAGGCTTATATTTCATAAGTATGCGGTTGAGAAAATGAGCATAAGCAGGATTGCAGAATATCTTCAAAATGCAGGATATCGTACATACACAGGCAATCAGAATTGGAGCACAAGTTATCTATACAGAATACTGAAAAATGAAAAGTATGTTGGAGACTTGGTTCAGAGAAAAACCTATACGCCTGATTTTTTGACGCACGAGAAAAAAACAAACCATGGCGAAGTCCCTGTGATAAAAATTGAAAACCA
>CAZIPP010000050.1:0-7002 GCA_964541215.1 uncultured Oscillospiraceae bacterium | reverse complement strand
AAGCTGGTTAGAGATGACGATGCAAGAAATATGATAAAATTAGCTCTGGGCAGCCTGCAAATCAATACAGAAGCAGTGATTCAAAACGTTTCAGCTATTGTTTTGGGAACAATGCAGGCAGAAGAGAATTTGAATTGCGCTGAACAGATACGTTATGAGATCGGCAAGATAGAGAAAAAGAAAGAGAAGGTTTTGGATAGCTATTTTTCCGGAGAAATTTCGCGGGAAGATATGCATACTATGAAGCTTAAATACGAAAGCCAACTAAGATCAGCTTATGAAAAGCTGAACATGATTGCAGAGAAAAAAGATACATCGGTTGGCGTGACCAAACTAAAAGAGCAGTTACAGGAAGAATTAAGGGCGTTGCTTATGTGCGAAACAGAAAGCGATTCGCTTTATAAATGTCTCTTGAATAACATAACGGTCTTTGGTGACAGGCATCTTGAGCTTAGACTAAATGCCTTGCCTCATGTATTTGGCTTTATTGGTTGAAAACATTACGGCACAGGTACAGTTTGATTTGCCAACAGACAAAAGAACTGCTATGATAATATAGAATACTGTAGACAAGAGGGTAATACAGTGAAAGTCAGACCTTACTCTGGGTACATGGCGGAGTGTATGTCTCAGTAGCGGCGAGTATTATTAACATATCCATTGGTACACGAGGCTTTTGCCAAAGAATTGAGCAAAGCCATTATGGAGATAACAGAAAATGAGGATCGTAATTTCACCTGCTAAAAAAATGAAGGAGGATACTGACAGTCTTGAGTGGAGAGAGCTGCCGGATTTTATTTCACAAAGCGAACAGCTATGCAGAAAATTGCAGGAGATGTCATATGAAGAACTGAAAAACCTCTGGAAATGCAACGATAAGATAGCTGAATTGAATTTCAAACGGCTTGAGCATATGGATCTTCATAAACGCCTTACTCCCGCGATTTTGTCTTATGAAGGTATTCAGTATCAGTATATGGCTCCGGGTGTTTTTTCCGATCAGGAGTATGAGTATATTCAGGAGTATCTAAGGGTATTGTCCGGACTATATGGGATACTCAGACCTTTTGACGGTGTTACACCATATCGTTTGGAAATGCAGGCAAAGCTGAATGTGGGAGATACCAAAGATCTATATGAATTCTGGGGAGACACAATAGCTAATAAATTATTCTCAGAAACGGACTGTATCATAAATCTTGCATCCAAGGAGTACAGCCGCTTGATATCCAAATACATTACAGAAGAAACCAGATTCATTACCTGCGTTTTTGGAGAAGAAATAAACGACAGAATAATCGAAAAAGGTACTGTATGCAAAATGGCGCGGGGAGAGATGGTACGATATATGGCAGAAAACCAAATCACAGAGCCTGAACTGATAAAAGAATTCAGCAGGCTGAATTATCGATACTCTGCTGAGCATTCCATGGAGGATACATACGTATTTGTTCAAAAATAGATATTAATGTTGAGAAGACACCTGTTGGGATTACGTACTGACAGGTGTCATTTTAATGCTTCTGTACCTATATCCGTCAGCAGAGCTTTAAGCTCGGGGTAAGGCATGGAATAGCGCTGGCTCAAATAGCGCAGGGAAGCACCGAGCTCGCCGTCAGGACCGCCTAATGGCAAATGGTTTGAAAAATAATTATTTAGACAAGACGATTTGTGCTCTTTGAAAGGTTATCTCGTCGATTATCGGTTCATGCTGTCCCTGAACAAGATAGACAGAGCTGTCTGTAGACCATTTCAGTTTTCCGGTATAAACAGGGTTTCTCAAAATATATTTGACGGCTCGCGATGAGAAAGGGTTTCCTCTTTTTGTCAGTATGCCTGAGTCGTTCAGACATTGTGCGATCTCAACTGTCGTGTGTCCACCGAGAAGTAAATTGAACATGAGTGAAACGTTTTTTGCCTCATTTGCACAAATAACAAGGACATTGTTTAGTACCTCATAGCCGTAAGGTGGTGGAGATTGCAGCCCACCTCTGCGCGCTTTTTCACACATACCTTTCTTTACTTCGTCAGACAGATTCAAACTGTAATATTCTGCCATGGCCTCCAGAACGCTTTCGAGAATAACTGAAAATTTGTCATCTTCAAGATGTTCGGTCACACTGATAACTCTGACACCGCGTTTCTTTAAAAGAGATTTGTATACAACACTGTCTTCCCGGTTTCTTGCAAAACGGTCAAAACGGTGAACAAGTATTACGTCGAAAGGTTTGGGCTGCTGAGTCGTCATGGATATCATCTCCATAAAAGCGGGCCTTTTCGATGCATTTCTGGCGGAAATTCCCTCATCTATGAATATTATACGTTCGTTGTATAAATATCCACATTTTTCGGCATAGTTTTTAAGCGCTCGAAGCTGTGCATCAGGGCTGAACTCTGTTTGGTCTTCGGTTGATACTCTTATGTAGAATGCTGCTGTTTTGTTGATGTTGTTCAAAATAGCACATCCTTTAAAATGGAACTCAAATAGAAACAAAAAGATTACAAGTGGAGATTGAATGACGATTGCGTGCCAGTTTTATGGCGTAAAAACAATGGTACACCCTGTCGAAACAGGTAAAAAGATAACAAAACGGTAACAAAGGGGAGTTAGAAAAAGATATCTGCTTGATTGTGTTATTTGTTTAAAGTGCACAATGAAAACAGCAGATTGGTTTACATAACAACATGAAAGGCGAGATTCGGCAAAATTATGGAATTTCTAGTAATTGACAATTTGCTTTGAATATATTATCATTCAGTCAATGCATATGAGAAATTATATGCAAAAAGATCAGCGAGGTAAGTTTTATGAAATCCAATTTTTTGAGAGTTGCTTTACTGATGGTAGCTTTATCTGTTGTTTTTGTTGTTATGGCTATGGCTACAGAGATAAGCTTAGATGAAAATGTAATTGTAGTTGGCTATGATGATAACGAAGACTATATGAAAGATATAGTCCTTGCCCTTGAAGATGGCAGTGAACATGCCATCTATGCTGCCAGAATCTATGAAGCACAAAGAAATCTGAAGATCCAGGAATTGGGACTTGACATTGAAGTGACTGACTTTTTTTCCGGCGGAAAGACTGCTGATGAGATCCTTCTCGATGTTTATGATTATCTTGGGGTTTCCGCTTCAGGCTACGAACTCACAAATGCTGAACGTGCAGTTGTAGAAGCTGCAGTTATGGCTGAAGCCGGCGGCGAATCCTTTGCAGGTCAGATGATGATCGCTCAGTGTATTCTTGATGGTTCCCTTAGAAAGGGAGTGGACGTAATTACGTTCATTGAGCAAAGCCAGATTGTTACCAGCTCAAAAGAGCCCTATGATTCCTGCTGCGAAGCTGTTGCCGCTGTTTTCGATATGGGTCAGCGTGTTACTGATGAAATAGCCGATATCTGGTATGCTCCGGCTATCGTTTATTCTGAATGGCATGAAAGTCAGATTTATGTTACAACCATAGGTGCGCATAAGTTTTTCAGAAAAATTAGTGTATAAGTGTTTTCCCCGGGAGTCTTGCTTCCGGGGATTTTTATATCTTGATGATTACTATTTGGTCCGCCATATTGCGAAATAATGATACCGGCAAGCTTTGGGTTGGGTGTTGCTATCTTGATGGGAAATTGAAGCTGCTTTTTATACACAAACATTATTTATCATCCTCCCCTGTGTATTCCCACGGCCAAGGATCTCTTAGCCATGTGAAACTTTTTGCGTGTTCCACATCTTCAATACTTATTGGCCCGTACAGCTCAACGTATTTTTTCATGCCTTCACGCTGCATACCGATATAGCTCTGCATAAGCTCCAACGCTTCTTTATCCTTGCTGTGTGTGTCAAGATAAAGCTGCAACTCTTTTATGGCGAAGTCAAGCGCCATAAGCTCTGCCAGCGGAGTGCCCCACATTTCACCTTCGTTGACCATTGCATGGAAGGGGAGGTCAAGTCCGGGGAAAAGCGTGCCGCGCATGATGCCTTTTGATGGAAGATACTTTTGAGGATTATTGCGCTGGAAGGGGACATATGGATTGGCAAGTGGCGCGGGAGATGGAAGGATTCCGCACCATTCAGCATCAGAGTTATCGTGCGATGCTGTTTTTACGCTTTGGTGCATTTCTTCAGTTGTCTGGGATTTTGGGGTCCTCACATACTGAGACTGATTTTGTGAGTTTATGTTGTCCAAGGTATAGCCTCCTTAAAGATGTTTGCTGGGAGTTGCCTCCTTTTACATTATATGGTTTGTGGACCATTGTGGTGTATTGGCTGATAATAAACAATATTACGGCGAAATCGCTGTAAATTTACAATTCATTCTTTTTTAATGATAGAAAATGTGTTATTATATTATAAGCATCGTTAAAGGGGTGTGCTTGATGGCCAATAATAACACAAATTATTCTAACACCATGTCCAGTTCACTGTTTTCTTTTGTAAGAAAGCATTGGTATGCCAGTATAAAAACTGTTGCCGTATATGCCATTTTGTATTTTTGCACTTTTTCTCTTGTGAATGGGAGCGGTAAGGAGATTACTGTATACTGGATCATTTCTGGACTATGCTGTATACTGTTCTTTTTCTTCAGTTATATGGATACCTGGCGCAAGGCTATGAGAGACCATAACCTTGTTATGTATAACTATATTCAATACAACAAATGGCGTGGGCTGATTTCCGGTCTGCTGGCAGACATTCCCGGTCTGGTTATCATACTTTTTATTTTAATAACAAAATCTGTAGGCGCATCCAACTATGTTGACTTTGCCAAGGTAGGGTACTTTATACTGTACTCTCCCTTTGTTTTGCTGGTAACTGCCCTTGAAGAGTCTACCCATGATCTTATCTATTTCCTGCCCCTTATTGTAACGCCCATTACAGGCGCTGCCGGGTATTATTTTGGCTATCGCAA
Source organism: uncultured Oscillospiraceae bacterium (assembly GCA_964541215.1). Classification (GTDB taxonomy): domain Bacteria; phylum Bacillota; class Clostridia; order Oscillospirales; family Oscillospiraceae; genus SIG469. Next base: position 2,096 of record CAZIPP010000050.1, on the reverse strand, counting down.
TATAGGGCTGGTTGGTCAGTTTATCTATAAAACAGACAGAGCGAAGAATAAGAAGCTTCGCTGAATCGGAATATTGAATACAGGCACTCCCATATCATTGACTATGGGGGTGTTTGTATATGAGAATACTTGCTGTAGCTGCCGCTGTTTTGATAATGCTTTCCGGATGTGAGTATCTGCCGGTCATGTCTGAAAGTCATAAAGCCTATACTATTGTTATAGATCCGGGACACGGAGGGATAGATGGTGGAGCATCCACTGTTGCCGGTGTTAAGGAAAGTGACATCAATTTGGAGGTGTCCGGTCGTCTTGAGAGCCTGTTTGGATTTCTTGGCTACAGGGTAGTAATGACAAGAACAGAGGATACGCATCTTGGCGGAGCGGACTTTAAAAAGAGTTCAGATATCAAAGCCAGACTCTCCATAGCAGAGGAAAATGCAGCAGATATTCTGATAAGTATCCACCAGAATCACTATAGCGACAGCAGATACGGTGGATCGCAGGTATTTTACGGCAGTGCTGAAGGCAGTGATGCATTGGCGCAGCTTGTTCAGAGTGATTTGAAAACTGCGCTGGATCCCAGCAATAACAGGACAATAAAAAGCGGAACAGATGCCGCATATTTGATGAAGAACGCAGGGTGTACCGCCATTTTGGTAGAGTGTGGATTCTTGTCAAATCCTATTGATGCGGAAAACCTTCAAAAAGATGACTATCAGAAAAAAATCGCCATGGCAGTGGCGGCTGGATTGATGCAGTTCAAAGGAGAAAGCCCGGATGAAAGCTAAGACCGTGTTTTTTTGTACCGAGTGTGGTAATGAATATCCAAAGTGGCAGGGTAAATGCAGTGCCTGTGGAAGTTGGAACACTGTTGTTGAGCAGACAATTAAGCAAACAGCAAAAGGAACTGCAGCGTCACCCTCTGTGACAGCTAAAAAAGCAAAGCTTTTAAGCGAGGTTGACTGCACCGAAGAAATTCGCTTCGGAACAGGAATGGAAGAATTGGACAGAGTGCTGGGCGGAGGTGCTGTAAAAGGCTCGTTGGTACTGGTGGGCGGATCACCCGGCATAGGCAAATCAACTCTGCTGCTGCAGATTTGTGACCATCTGACGCGAATCGCAAAGGTACTGTATGTGTCCGGTGAAGAATCTGAGCGCCAGATCAAGCTTAGGGCTGAACGTCTGGGAGTGCATAACAGTGGAGTATATGTTCTGTCAGAGACTAATCTTAACGATGTGCTTGAAGCAGTCAGTGAAATAAAACCTGATATTTTGATAATAGACTCGATCCAGACTTTATACAATGATCAGCTGAACTCAACAGCAGGCAGCGTTGGTCAGGTCAAAGACTGCACCATGACACTTATGCAGCTTGCAAAGAACGATGGAATTACAGTTTTTGTTATAGGTCATGTGAACAAGGAGGGGGCTATTGCCGGTCCTAAGGTACTGGAACACATGGTCGACTGCGTTTTGTACTTTGAAGGGACCCAACAGATGTCCGCGCGTATGCTCAGAGCTGCAAAAAACAGATTCGGATCCACCAATGAGGTGGGCGTGTTTGAAATGAGAGATATAGGCTTGGTTGAGGTTCCAAATCCTTCGGAAATGCTTCTGTCAGGCCGTCCCAAAGGCGCTCCGGGAACTTGCGTTGCCTGCGTTATGGAGGGCACTCGCCCTCTTTTGGCAGAAGTTCAGGCTCTTGTTGCGCCCAGCAGTTTTAGCCAGTCGAGAAGAATGACTGACGGTTTTGATTATAACCGTGCCATGCTGTTGCTGGCAGTACTGGAAAAAAGAGGCGGCATGAGAATGTCCGGGTGTGATGCTTATCTGAATGTTGTCGGTGGTCTTACTTTGGACGAGCCTTCTGCTGACCTGCCTGCAATTATTGCACTGGCTTCCAGTTTTGCTGATAAGCCTATTGCTGAGGATGTTGTGGCAGTTGGTGAGGTTGGACTTACCGGAGAACTCAGATCAGTTTCATATATGCAGCAGCGTCTTAATGAGATAAGCAGACTTGGCTTTTCCAAATGTATAGTTCCCAAACAGGGCAGTTCCAAAATACATCCGCCGGAAGGTCTTGAACTTATAAGGGT
>CAZIPP010000049.1:0-11173 GCA_964541215.1 uncultured Oscillospiraceae bacterium | reverse complement strand
ACTCCCACTTTTGTGGGAGTTTGAGTGCGATGCAGCAAACTGAAAAACCGTGTCAGAATAGTCCAAAGGACTATTTTGACACGCTGAGCTGACCGTTTCAGCTGTCTTATTTGTATCTTATTTTATTCTGCCGCTGCAAGCAGCTGCCTGGTATATGGGTGCTGCGGGTTATTGAACAACTCGTCAACAGTGTTCTGCTCAACGATAACACCTTTTTGCATCACGAGAACTCTGCTGCATATCTGATAGACCACGTTCAGATCGTGGCTGATGAACAGGCAGCTCAGGTCATACTTCTTTTTCATATCCAGCAGCAGCTGAAGTATCTGCGCCTGAATGGTCACATCCAAAGCGCTTACCGGTTCATCGGCGATAATAAGCTTCGGCTGAGTGATGACAGCAGCGGCGATAGACACACGCTGGCGCTGACCGCCGGACAGCTCCCACGGTCTGCGCGATGCGTATTCCGCGCCAAGTCCCACCTGTTCAAGAATATTCTCAACTGCGCTGCGGCGTTCAGCCGCGCTGAGTTTCCCCTGTATGCGCAGAGGTTCTTCCAGTATCCAGCCAATGGTATGAGCAGGATTCAGGCTGCTGAACGGATCCTGAAACACCATCTGCGGACGTTGGGAATGATGGATTATCTCGCCATCGTAATCTTTCAGCAAGCCAAGTACGGTACGGGACAGGGTCGTCTTGCCGCTGCCGCTCTCGCCCACCAGACCTACTATCTCGCCCTGATAGATGTCAAACGAAACGTCTTTGAGGATCTGCCTGCGCCGACCCTTGCCGCCAAACAGTGAGCGTCCTTCGGTATAATAGCTGTTAAGATGCTTAACTTCCAGTATCGGTTCCACGCAGATCACTCCTTTCCGTTTCAGATAAGCTTTCGGTCGCGTGTGGGAATGGCAGCTATGAGCTGCTTTGTATATTCGTGCTTCTGGTCACGGAAGATATCTTCCACGGGACGATCTTCCACCAGTTTTCCCCTCTGCATAACGGCTACTCTGGAACACAGCTTGCGCACAACGTGCAGATCGTGGCTGATAAGAAGTATCGCCATATTGTGTTCCTTATTCAGACGTTTGAGAAGCTCAAGTATCTCTGCCTGAATGGTCACGTCCAGCGCCGTTGTAGGCTCGTCTGCCAGCAGCAGCTTTGGACGGCTGATTATGGCTGCGGCTATCATCACTCGCTGGAGCATACCGCCGGACAGCTCGTGGGGGTATTTGCGGTATATGCTTTCAGGGTCGTCAAGCTCAGCCCAATGCATTGCCTCCAACGCACGCTGTTTTCTTTCTGCCCTTGAAAGCTTTGTGTGGACTCTCAGACACTCTTCCACCTGTGGACCTATGCGCATTACAGGGTTCATGCTTGTCATGGGCTCCTGGAAAACTATACCCAGATCAACTCCCAGTATTCCAAGCATCTCGTCGTTGGAGCACTGGAGTATCTCTCTTCCGCCGAGAGTAATATTACCGCTTATATCTGCTTTACGTTCAGGAAGCAAACCGCTTATGCTCATGGCAGTTACGGTTTTGCCGCTGCCGCTTTCGCCCACCAGACCAACTATCTCGCCTTCATCGACAGAAAGCGTAAGTCCGTCAACAGCAAAACGGTCTGGCGCGGCATCATGGAAATGGACACGAAGATCCTGTACTCTTAATATTTCAGCCATATTCTTACCCCCTTCGGTCTTCTCGCTGAAGTCCTTCGCTGAGCAGGCTGAATCCCAGAATAAGCAGGGCGATGACCGCTCCTGTTCCTATGGCATACCATGGCGCACTTCTGAGATAATTCTGGCTGTCACTGAGCATGGAGCCAAGACTTGCGTCCGGCGGCTGGATACCGATTCCCAGAAAGCTCATGCTGGCCTCACTGAGAACAGCATTGTTGAAGCCGATGGTGACAGCGCTCAAAAGCACCGGGAAGGTATTGGGCAAAATATGCCTGAACATGATGCGAAACCCGCTCGCGCCCATGAGTCTGGCGCTTTTGATATAGTTAAGATCACGGCATCGGGCAAATTCACCGCGCACGATACGCGCAAAGCTGGGGATAAAAAGAATACCCAGAGCAATTATTATGTTGTACTTTCCGCCGCCCGTTACGCTTACGATAACAAGAGCCAGCAGGAAGGACGGGAATGCTGTGATGGAATCGCAAACACGGGTAAGTATCAGATCCGGCATACCGCCGTAATAACCGCAAAGGCTGCCTATAACGATACCTGCCGCGCAGCCGATGAGCACAACGCATACCGCGATAAAGAAGGTAGTTCCGGCACCTTCGATAACACGGCTGAAAATGTCACGCCCAAAATTATCTGCACCCATCAGATGCGAAAAAGACGGTGCCTGAAATTTGGCTGACGAGTCCATCTCAGTGGGGCTGTAAGGCGTCCAGAAATAGCCAAGGACGATCATTACAGTCATAACAATGGTGATGGCTCCACCTATATATAAAAAGAGATTTCTTGATTTTTTCATATTCAGGAGCCTCCTCAACGCAGCCGGATCCGTGGGTCTACCAGCTGGTACAGCAGGTCTGCCACGAAATTGACGATAACGATCCAGGCGGCCAGGATGACCACGATAGCCTGCACTACAGGGAAATCACGGTTGGATATGCTGGCTATAAGCAGCCGGCTTACTCCCGGGATAGTGAAAACCTGTTCTATAATGATGCTGCCCGTCATTATCTCTGCCGCCGATACGGCAAGGAAGGTAATAACAGGGATCAGCGCATTTTTCAGCACATGGCGTGTCAGTATGGCTCCGCGGCGGTTGCCTCGACTGTGAGCTGTACGAACATAGTCCTGTTCCAGCTGACCGAGGATGGAGCTGCGCAGCATTTTGACTGTCATGGCAACACGGGGGATCGCGATAGACAAAGCCGGAAGCACCAGATAACCAAGGCACCGGCTCCAGCTTTCGGTATAGGAAACAAAGTTTCCGGGAACAAAAAGCGAAAATACATTGCCGAACACGAAGCAGGCAAGTATACCGATAAAAAACGCGGGTACGCTCATGACCAGCTGGTCAAAAGCTGTTATTATAACATCCAGCGCCTTGCTGCGTGTACTGCCTGCAAGTATACCCAACGGTATGGACAGCACGACCGTAAACAAGAAGGACATTATAGTGAGCAGAAACGTGATGGGCAGCTTGTCTGCCAGCATCTCGCTGACAGGCATACGGTAACTGTAGCTTGTACCCATGTCTCCTTTAACAAAGGAAGTGAGCCAATCCCAGTAACGCACCAGCACAGGGCGGTCAAGACCAAGCTCCTCACGAAGGTCAGCTCTTGCCTCGGCTGTGGCCTCCGTGCCCAGTATTTCAGTTGTTGGGTCGCCGGGTATTACCTGAAAGGCAAGGAAGGCGAGGAGCGAAACAATGAACAATGTAATAATGAGAGTGCATGTTTTTTTTGCGGCATATTTCATACTCCTCGCCTCCTCTTTCAAAATTTCAAATCATGATTTATATCCGATAAGGGACATATCAATAACATACAGGGGGTAGAATTCAAAGCCTTCCAGCTTCGGATTGATGGCAACAAAGTCAGCCAGATCCTGAAGATAAACGTTGGCAGCGGTATCGCTGAGTATCTGCAAACACTGCTTATACAGCTCGGTCTGCTCGGCTTCATCGGCTGCACTCTGAGCTGCTGCAAAAACTTCGTCATACTCTGCGTTGTTGTAGTTGATCATGTTTTTGCCGTTATCGCTGACCCAGCGAGCCAGCATGGCGCTGGCGTTCAGGGTGCTGGCATCAAAGCCGCAGACAGTAGCTTCAAAGTTGCGGTTTCCATAGACATCGCTGAGCCACGTGTTCCATTCCACCTGCTGGATGTTGGCAGTTATACCAACTGCCTTCAGCTGTTCCACAAGAACAATGGCAGTATCAACATGGGGCTGATAGTTGCTGGGAACGATAATGGTAAATTCAAAACCGTTGGCATAGCCTGCTTCGGCGAGAAGCTCCCTGGCTTTGTCCACATCATAGGGGTATGTCTCAACCAGTTCAGCATCAAAATACTTGCCAAAAGCAGGATACATGGAAGAACCGACCCTGGTGCCATGACCCTCGGCAGTCAGATCCAGCATTGAGTCAACATCAACCGCATAGCACAGCGCCTGACGTACCAGCTCATTGTCGAAAGGTGCCACATTGTGGTTGAGATAAATTGCCTGAACCAGATTCATGGTGCCTTCAAGCACGTTATAACCATTGGTCAGGTTGTTTATCTGGTCAACAGACAGGTGAGCCACCAGATCAAGCGCTCCGCTGTTGAGAGCGGTGAACAAAGCGTTGTTGTCCTCATAGATCTTGTAGGTCACTTTATCCAGCTTAGCGCCTTCGCCGTAGTAATCCGCATGACGTTCAAGGATAACATTTTCCTGAACACTGCGGGATACGAACTTGAAGGGACCGGTGCCTACAGGCTTGGATATCTGATCGGAGTAATCTTTGGGTACTATGTACACGCTGGCGACATAGCTGACGAAATCAGGGTTGGCAGACTCAAGAGTCATAACTATCTGATCTCCGTCGGCTTTTATCTCCGAAATACCGGAAAGCGCCGTTACCACGGCAGAAGTGTTCGAGGTAGCGGCGCAGGTTTCAAAGGAATAGAGTACATCGTCTGCAGTACAGGCAGCGCCGTTGTGGAACACCACACCGTCGCGAAGCACAAAAGTATATACCAGTCCATCTTCCGAAACGCTGTATTCGGAAGCGACTGCACAGACATAATTACCGTCTGAGTCGGGCTTAACAAGCCCCTCAAAGACGTTGAACATGACCTCTCTAGTTCCTGCGGCCGTCATCTGATACGGGTCAAGACTATCGTCCAGGTCCTGGGCAATACCAACAGTTATAGAATTGCTGGCTGCTCCGGAAGAATTTGTAGTTTCGTCGCTGGTGGTACCGTCCTGATTCGTTGTTCCACTGCATCCGCAGAGTGAACACGCCAGAAGGGCAACCGCCAGGAAAACTGCAAGGATCTTTTTTCTCATTGCTATTCTCCTTCCGCCGCCAATTCAAGCGGCGTTACAACAAAAATAACTTAAATTCTCCCATTATTAAATTGTCGGGCATATTGTATATCATACTCCTTAAAAATACAAGTATATATTTCGAGATTTTATGCCCAATATTCAAGCTTTTTGGGGCTATCTGTATGCCGCATGGATATCACGCAATATTCAATTTTCGGTATTTTCTGTTATGACACGTTATTTTGTGCCAAACCATCTGCCCGGCTTACAAAAACACTTGATATGAACGACTGCTTTCGATATAATTCAAGTCAAAGAGACTTGTGATCATTTCACATTCAGGAGGTCATTTCATGGTAACTTCCGGATCCTTCGCGGCAGCCTGCCTGCACTGCAAAGATGCTGCATCAAGTGAGGATGCCTATTCTTACGTTTGCAGCCGGCTGTCTGAGCTGTTGGGGCAGGACTTTCTTTCTTCCACCAGCGACAGCGAATATGTTTTTCTCATACACATAAAAGACGACGACCTTGTTCATCAGCTGGATACAACAGCCAAAGAACATGAGGCGATCCTCGGCATAAGTCAGGAGTTTTCTGACCTGAGCCAGACATCAAAATATTACACACAGGCAAAAGATTCTGCCATGGCTGCCGCGAATTTCGCGGATTTTTCCGGCGCGGCACTCTACGATGACATGAAGCTGTATATCATGTTTGACATTTTCTCAAAAACCGATGCCGGAAAGAATATGATCGATCCACAGGTCAAGATACTTGCAGGGTCTGATGCCGAGAAAAACACAGACTTTATGCGCACCCTTTTCTGCTGGCTGCTCAATTCCCAGCACGCGGCTGCGGCTGCAAAGCAGCTTGGCGTTCACCGCAACACGCTGGACAATCGTCTGGCAAAAATAGGCGAGCTGATAGACACAAACTGGAACAGCAGCACGTACTCTACCTGTATGCTGTATTCGCTTTACATTACTCTGAACGAGCTTGGTCAATTGGAATATTTCAGATAAAAGCTCCCCTCGGGTGAACAATGTTGTTAAAATAAAAGAAAGCTGTCATCTCTCCGTCAGCTGCGCCGACGGAGAGATGACAGCTTATTCTAATTACATTGCTCCGGTGAGGGAGAGCTTTATTACAGATTCATGGCTGTATAGTAGCCTTCCTTGATGGCGTTGCCCATCTTTCTGGCTGTTACGCAGTCGCCTATGGTATAGATCTGGGGAACCGTTGCCTGCTGAAGCTCTTCCACCAAAGCAGCCCTTGCTCTCATTCCGGCAGAAAGGATTATGCTGTCGGCTTCCAGCAGCTGTTCTTCGCTGTCGGCAGGTTTGACCCAGACGCCTTCATCCGTTACACGCACACAGCTTGTATTGACCATGGTCTTGACCCCGGTCAAGCCAACTCGGATGGAGTTTGACTGGGAAACACCGCTGCCGTTTGCTACCGCAGGCAGCATTTCAACCACGGTAACGTCGCATCCGCGGTCTTTCAGCTCGACTGCGGACTCACAGCCCACCATACCACCGCCAATGACCACTATCTTCTTGCCAAACTCGTGGGCTTCGTCGTACATCTTTGCGCCAAGCACCACCTTGGGGTTGTCTATACCGGGGATGGGAGGAGTTACGGGGTCTGCGCCAACGGCGATAATAAGTACATCGGGCGCGATGCTGTCTATAAGCTTGCTGTCAGCTTCGGTACCCAGCATCAGCTTGATATCGGTTTTGGATATTTTTCTCTCCATCTGGTGCCACCAATAAGCCATATCCACCTTGAAGTCCACATGGTCAGAGAAGCTGATGGTACCGCCGAGAGAGGGTCTCTTTTCAATAAGGGTCACCTGATGTCCCTGCTGCCATGCGGTATAGGCTGCCATCATGCCGCCGGGACCACCGCCGACCACAACAACATTCTTAGGCTGCACCGGCTTGTTGAACTTATGCAGGTTATCAACCTCGTGACCGACAGTTGGGTTGAGCGTACAGGTGAACCAGCCCTGAGCAAACAGGCGGTTATGACATTCATTGCAGCGCAGGCAGCGGTTTATATCGTCCAGCTTGTTCTGTGCCAGCTTATTGGGCATATCAGGCTCGCAGATAAGTCCGCGGCCCATAACTATCATATCTGCCCTGCCCTCTTTGATGATGCTTTCCATCTGGTCAGGCTCATTGATGCCGCCAACACATGATACGGGGATATCCACCACCTCTTTTATCTGAGTGGCATAATCCACATTGCAGCCCTTTTCATAGAACACCACAGGAGACATTCTTGCAGTTGCATCGGGATGGAATATGCCGCCGGTGGAACACTGTATCATGTCCACATAAGGAGCCAGATACCGCACGAACTCCTTGGCATCGTTGATATGGTAGCCTTCGGGAATTATCTCATCACCTGTTATGCGCATATCCACAGGGAAGTTTTTGCCTACCTTTTTGCGAATATTGTCAAGGCACATTATGGGGAAACGTACACGGTTTTCCACGCTGCCGCCATACTTGTCGGTACGTTTGTTGGTTCTGGGTGACAGGAACTGGTGGATCAGCCAACCGTGACCTGCATGGAACATACACATATCGAAGCCTGCGTTTTTCAAAGTCAGTGCGGCGTCACCAAATTCCTCTGCCACCTGTTCCATCTGTTCTTCGGTCATTTCCACGACCTGAACTCCGGTGGGTTTTACATATGAAATGGGACCCATGGGCAGATGACCAAAGTTATTTTCGGGAATACACAGCGCACCTGCGTGAGACATCTCGATAGACACCTTGCCTCCCCAGCGATGGACAGCATCAGCCACATCGCAAAGGCTGTTGAACGCACCGGGGTTGTTGATGCGCAGCATGAAGGATTCTGAGGAACCGGTCTCGCGTCCTACGCAGGATTCGCCGATGGTGATAAGACCTACTCCGCCTTTGGCAAAGCGCTCACAGAACGCAATGTCACGCTCTGTAAGACCTCCTGTATGATTCAGCTCCCTCAGGTTCATGGGTGCCAAAGCAATGCGGTTTTTAACCGTTACGCTGCCCACCTTAATGGGGCTGAGCAGATTGGGATAATAAGGATTCATTATATCGTCTCCTTTATCTTTATTTCGTTATCAAAAACAATATACCACATCAATGAATGGATGTGGTATATCGATTTATTGACTGCGATATCAAATATGTCTGCTGTTTCTGCCGGATACACATAAAACGGCTTATCCATGCATAGGTTGTTCCCGTGGAGGTGATATGTTTGAAACTCAAATGGAAACAGCTGCTGATATGTATTGCAGTTCCTCTCGGAGTCGGCGGTCTGTCTGCGTGGCTTTCCACAAGTAGTATGGCTGAATTTGCCGCTCTGAACAAGCCGATCCTGTCTCCGCCCGGATGGCTGTTCCCTGTTGTCTGGACAGTGCTGTACGTTTTAATGGGGCTGGCAAGCTATATTATTCTGACATCCGGAGCGTCAAAGGACAAAACTTCCAAAGCACTGACCTTATATGCAATACAGCTTGCAGTAAACTTTTTCTGGTCCATCATATTCTTCCGTTTGTCGCTGTATCTGTTTGCTTTCATCTGGCTCGTCCTTTTATGGCTGCTGATAATAGCCACCACTATACGTTTTTACAGGATAAATGAGCGTGCGGGTGACCTGATGATACCGTATCTTCTGTGGGTCACCTTTGCGGGATATTTAAACTTCGGCATTTATCTTTTGAACCGATAGTCCAAAAACAACTCAAGGGTGCTGTGGAAATTCAATTCCGCAGCACCCTTTAAGACTGTCTTATTTTCCCAATGCCTCAAGAAGTTCCCGACGCAGAATAAGTATCTGCTGCACATTATAGTTTGTTACGATATCTTCCTCAGTAAGAAGATCGGAGGCACTTTTATCCCGTATCTGCGCACCGCATTCACTCAGTTTATTGAGATTTTCGGCGCTCAGCTTTCCCGGTTTCTCCATCCGGCACAGCACTTCCATATGAGCTACGAGCTGACAAGCTTTCCTTTCATACAAGCGGAAGCCTTCCAGCTCTTTGCGCTGCCTGCTGGGGCGCATAAGCAGCTTTTGACCGGCAAATATATGTAGTTGATGGTCAATATCACCGATCTTGCGGAACATTTTCTCCGCATCGGGAAGAACCTCGTCTCCATCGAATATCTCTTCAAGAAATACGATGACTTCCCGGTCAAGGCTTTCCATGGTGGAACGTATGCGGCGGCGGTTATCGTAGGGGAAAATCAGCGAGTTTATCACCATTCCAACGCCAAGACCTATGGCAGTATCCCAAATGCGGCCAACGGCATAGGTCAGCGGCTGAACATCAGGCGTGGTGCAGATCATCACCACCATGAAGCAGGGCAAAGACGGCGAAAACCGAACGCCAAGCGCATTGTAAAACGTTATCACCAAAACGATGCCGATGCCCGTTGCGATAAGATGGGAAACAGGCAGCGCATTGAGCAGAACTCCCACCAGCGCACCAAACAGCACTCCCACTATCTGAGTCAGGCAGGACTCCAGCGATTCGTTGAATGTGGGCTGGACTGCCGCCATAGCTCCAAGCATTGCAAACACAAGTTTGGAAGATGTGGAACCATAGGCGTCCACTATTATCATGGAGATTATTACTGCGGCAACGGTTTTCAGCGTTCGCAGACCTATATGAAATCTGGAATGTTTCCTGTGCATTTTATACCTTCTTTATATGTAATATCATTTTGACATTATTATCGGCTCATTATAGCACGCTTATCCTATCCCGTCATCTGCCATAATGCACAATATGTAAGATGTATCAGCACTGTTACAGACTGCGAATTTCACATCTGTCCCCCAAATCCGCAGTCAAAGCACATAGCTCGCACAGGGAAGCTTGTATTCAAAGGAACAGTATAGTAAAATACAGAAAAAGTATCCGCGAGGTAACAGGCTATGAACAAGACAGGTTTTGGTTTTCTTCGTCTGCCGCAAAAAGCAGAAAACGTTGTTGATTACGATGTTCTCAACCCAATGGTAGACCGTTTTTTTGAATTGGGCGGCAAATATTTTGATACAGCTTTCAATTACCTCAACGGAAAAAGCGAGATCGCCATTCGCAAAGCCGTTGTTCAGCGGTATCCTCGCGAAAGCTTTATTCTGGCAGACAAGCTTCCAACTTTTCTGATCCGTTCGGCGGAAGAATGTAAGACATACTTCACCATCCAGCTCATGCGCTGTGGTGTGGAATATTTCGATGTGTATCTGCTCCACTGGCTAAACGAGGAAAACTATTCATTGGCAGAAAAATACGACGGTTTCGGTTTTATCAGCCGCATCAAAGCGGAGGGTAAGGCTAAAAAAATCGGATTTTCCTATCACGACAGTCCGGAGCTTCTTGAACGTATTCTGACCGCACACCCCGAGATAGATATCGTTCAGCTTCAGATCAATTATCTGGACTGGGAAAGCCCATCCATCAGGGCAAGAGAATGTTATGAAGCGGCGGTACGTCATGGCAAGGAAGTTATTGTTATGGAGCCTGTGAAGGGTGGTTCCATTGCGACCGTACCGAAGGAAGCTGAAGCTTTGATGCGCAGCGTCCGACCGAACGACAGCGCCGCATCATGGGCAATACGTTTTGCCTCCGATTTGGAGCAGGTGTCAGTGGTGCTCAGCGGTATGAACACAATGGATCAGATGAAAGACAATATGCGGAATATGGAACCGCTGACTAAAGACGAACGGAAACTTTTGGAAAAGTGCGCTGAGATCATCCGCGCACGCACAGCTATCCCCTGCACAGGATGCGGATACTGCATTGCAGGATGCCCCAAAGGAATACCCATTCCCAAATACTTTGCTCTGTACAATGAGCTTTCGGTAAAGGCTGACGATGACTGGAAGGTGCTGCCCATATACAAAGCCATGACTAAAACCGGCTCCAAGGCATCCGACTGCATCATCTGCCGAAAATGCGAAAAAAGCTGCCCCCAGAAGCTGAAAATAACGGAGTATTTGAAAGACGTGGCAGCAGTGATGGAAGATTCAGGTTTATAATTGATTTGTAAATGAAACTGTTTCCGAAACTAAAAGCAAGCGGTTCATGACGGAATTCTTCTGCAGACGAAATAGCGGAAACCCAGCCCCCGGGTTCCCCTCACTTAATATGCAAAAACTTCAGACCGC
>CAZIPP010000048.1:1037-11211 GCA_964541215.1 uncultured Oscillospiraceae bacterium | reverse complement strand
ACGCTTTCCTGTTGTTATACATGCTATATATCCATTGCCGCGGCAAAGGCAGTCAATGTACATTCCTGAATGCTTCCGGGCTGGACATTGTCGCCAACGATGTAGATTTTCGGAGCAAGACCGGAAAACCTTGCGGCAGCTTCCGTCAGAGGCTCACGACCGCCGGCGATAACAACGCTGTCACAGTCGAACCGCTTGTGTTCCCACACGATATCTTCATCGGCAATGGTCTCAATGATCTCGGCATCGTGGGCGAACCCGGGTCCCTGACTTCCCCTGGGTCCGTCAACAGGACCGTCATCGTCCATGGGAGGCATCCCCATTTCGGGTTCTCTGGGGTATTCGGCATATATGTAGCCGGGAATGGGAGCGGGTTTTGGATCGTTGTTTCTAAGCATTTCACCAACACCCATAAAGGTCAGCTTACGGCGGGGCATGTTGGTCTTGATATCTGCTTCAACATAATCATCACCCACCTCAACTGTCTGGGCAAACTCCACCACGGACAGATTCTTTTCACTTTCGTAAGCGTGTACCTGAGCATAAATACAGTGGTTGTTGTCGGTGTATATCTCCTGACCGCGGGTCAGCATAGTGACCTTGTGCCCCGCCCGGGCAAGATACAGGGCAGTTTCTCTGCCTGCCTGACCGCCGCCTACAACGACTACGTTTTCGCCAAGCTCTGATTCGTGTCCGAATACATCGTCTATCTGCCATACTTTGGAAGTGTCCGCGCCTTTAACGGGGATGTGCTTTGGTACGGAACCCAAAGCACAGATGATGGCATCGTATTCGCCGTCTTTTATCAGCTCCGCAGTGGCTTCTGTGTTCAGACGTATCTCGCATCCTGATTTTTCTGTCTGACGTATCATCCAGGTCAGATAGTCTGCCATATTCCACTTGAAATCGGCGTATTTTGCAAATCGCGCCTGACCGCCCAGCTCTGAGGACTTTTCAAACAGAGTTACTTTGTGTCCTCTTTCCGCGGCAGCCATGGCAGCTCGCATACCGGAAGCTCCGCCGCCTATGACAGCAACCTTCTTTCCGCCATCGGAGACCGGGAACATATCCGGATCCTTAAGCAGACCATAATGGGGATTGACGCTGCAGCATGGGCTGTCGCACTTGCCCATACAGCGGAGGCAGGGAGTGATATCTTCGCCGCGACCTTCCCTGACTTTGGTCAGAAAATCGGTATCAGCGGTGTACTGGCGTGCCATGGCAATAAGATCGGTCTTGCCTTCGGCAAGAAACTGCTCCATAGTGTCTGCGTCACCGAAACCGCCTACAGGAGCTACCAGAGCCTTGATGCCCCGCTTTTTGAAAGCTTCGGCGTATTTGAGGTTGACAGGAGCTTCCTTGGAGGACACCAGCCCTGTAACATGAGTGTATGAACCGTCCCAGCCTCTGACCTGGAAAATGTCTACAAGACCTTCGCAGAGCTGGCAGAAGTCCAGCCAGTATTCAACATCATATCCGGGCTGTTCTTCCTCGGCAGAGGTCTGTACCTCAATAAGAAAGTCCTTGCCGCAGGCTTCCTTTACACGGCGGAAAACCTCAAGCGGAAGTCGTGCGCGCTGCTCAAGAGTGTCGCCGCCCCACTGGTCTTTGCGTTGGTTCAGAACAGGGGATATGGCGTTGGCAAGTATGGAAGCCCGATAGCTCATATAGAATGTAACACCGTCAAATCCAATGCGTTTAAGCTCACTGCACTGATACACGAAATCGTTTATCATGCCTTCAATACGCTCGGCGGATATCTCCGGTTTGTTCTTGAAGTTTGGGTTGTAGTCGCCCTTGAAGTCGAAATCCCATTTGTCCAGATGGCTGATGTTCAGCTCCTGAGGTTCCACGTTCATCAGCGAAGCAGTACATAGAGAGCCGTATTTGTGAACTTCCTCTATCATTCTGGAAAAGCCTGCCTGTATCTCGGGATCATCCATATACAGCCGTGACATAACGCTGCGCTTGCCTTCGCAGTCCGGCCATGAACCAACTATCATGCAAACCAGAGCAGCTCCGTTTTTGGCAACGGTGGTGTAGTATGCTGTGGCTTTTTCAAACTGGCGGTCACTGCCGTCAAGACTGCCGCCGCTTTTGGCGTGGGTGATGCGGCTTTTCAGAGTAATGCCGTTAATGGTTATGGGGCTTAGTATATTTTTATATTCCATTTTCCATCATTCCCTTTTAGTTCTTAATTATTATTATATCATTTTTTAAAGTTCATAAGGATTAATATTTAGCTCAGCAGCATTTGTTTTTCGATAAACAAACAGCCCGTCGCTATTGCGGCAGGCTGTTGTTTTGGAAATAAGCTTACGCATTGCCCACGTCAGGTGGGGAATACTTACTTCAGACCGTTTTCGTAGGCTTCGATCATCTTCTTGACCATCTGACCGCCGACGGAACCGGCTTCGCGGGAAGAAAGGTCACCGTTGTAGCCCTGCTTGAGGTTAACGCCGACTTCGGAAGCAGCTTCCATTTTGAACTTATCCATAGCCTCGCGGGCTTCGGGAATGTTGATTTTGTTTCTGTTGGTTGCCATTGTAATTGATCTCCTTCAAACATTTTTAAACGCTGTTTTCAGCGCTTTTGGGGTCCGATAATATCTTTGCCTGTTTAGCATTGAATATGCCGGGTAATATTTATCAGAATTCCTAAATTACGACAGAAAAAATAAACTATATAAACTTTAGAGATTTTAATTCCGTATGTAAAAAACGGAATTATATATAAGTGGTATGATAAGCATGATGTAAAGCAAAACCCACCGGTCTTTCCTGCCCGGTGGGTTTTGTGCTGTTTGTTATTCGTACATGGTCAGTTTTTGCTCACCATCGCCGATAATACCAAGCTGCGTCAGTGCAGCAATGGTGTGCTCGCTGGCGGTGGTGATACCAAAGCTTCTGCCATGGGAAATAGCTTCAGAAGACGGCTTGGTTTCTTCATAATACCCATATGAGTATTCGGAGTATGCAATGCGCATTTCCTCTGAATCTTCCGGATAATAGGTGATGGTGATGCTGTTCTGATAGGTTTGATAATCGGTGGGGAATATCAGTCCGGCTTCCATATTACCGGCTATCAGGTCGGCGCTTACTGCCTGAGCAAGCAGCCATGCGTCCTTGCCTGACACGGTTGTCTGATTCCAGACACCTTCATCAGTATAGAAGTCTATGGATACGCTGGACACTTTGTCTTCTGTCAGCGGTTCGCCAAATGCACGCTGAATGACTTTGTCAGGAGCGTACAGCAGCTCGTTGAGACGACCGGCATAGCTGTTGGTATCAGCCTTTGTTTCCGGGCTGATGGGGATACAATAGATCCTGCGAAGATATCCGTCCTCACCCTTTAAATAGTATCGGATGGAGACATTGTGCATGTAGTAGTAATCTCCGCCGTCTTCCTCGGGATAAAAATAGGTGTTGTATTCACTGCTTCTGTCGATCTCCAGCAGCTCATTCTTGGCGTCAAGCAAAGACTGGTGGTATGCCATGACAGCGGCTATATCCTCTTCGGAGGAGAACTCTGTGGAATCGATAAGTATATAGTCAATATCTTCAGCGTCAGGGATTTTTGACTCAATGCCAAACATATCAAAGGCGGTGGCGGTCATACACAGAACCACAACAACAGCAAATATGCCAAAGGTGCCAAAACTCTTTTTGTTAAATACTCTGAAGGTTTTCTTCAGCAGCATTTCCGCGGCAAACCAGCCAATAAAACCGGTGATCACAAGGACAACGGTCATCAGGGGATAAGCAAGAGCAGTCGTGTCAATGTCAATGTTGAAAATGGAAGATACCAGCAGGCTGAGCAGCAATGCCAGACATATGGCAACGCACCAACGGAATACAGGGCGGGCTTTTTTGACGCTTACCACGTCACCCGCGCTTTCTACTCTGCGTTTGCGGTACAGCAGCAGAGAGAGAACAGCAAATACTGCGCCGGCAATGACATACCAGATGGTGATCTCCGCGCCAACGAAAACAGTTTGCTTTGTTTCATGGATGTACATGGTGCCATAGTTCTCCATCATGTAAATGATGGGGGAAAGGAAAGATATGCTTCCGGTGCTTGAGGAGCGGAAACCGTAGATAAGCAGTTCGCCCATGGTTTTGATGACCAGCTCAAGAACATATGCCACAAAGTTCCAAATGAGATAAAACACAGGCATAACCACCAGCGCACCGGTGAACTGGGCACAGAAGGTGGCAAAGGAGAAGAAGAAAAATTCAGTGCCGCTGACAACGCACAGCCAGGTGATGACACTCGTTATATCCAGATCTCCTCTCAACGCGCCCACAGGGATGGTAATGAGAATGATAATTATGTTGGGGATAAACATATATGCCAGCCCGGACAGGTAATTTGTTATAAACATGGATTCCCTTGTCATGGGCAGAGCGTGGAACATACCCGCGCTCTTTGAACTGTACATATACGAATACAGAGCCATTGCGCATATGGCGGCACAGATAAATCCGATAACAACGCCATATATAGCATACGAATATACTATCTCATCGAAGCTGTTGTAAGGTTCTATCAGAAGTACCATGGGCATTATAACAAACCACATTGCCAGATAACTGCCCCATATGGGCCAGAAGCGTTTGAGGTTTTTCATAAAAAGTGTTCTGTTAAAGAATGATGTCTTTGACATGGTAATCTTCACCTCCAAGCTCGTAAATGAATATTTCTTCAAGAGTAAGGGGCAGGGCGTCAGCCAGCAGGGGATCGATGGTGGAAAGCCTGTTCAGCACTTCCTCGGAATTGCCCCGGACAATGATGGTGGTTATGCGTCCCACTTCGCTGCGATGGAGAATATCAAGACCTTCAGGCAGTTCTTTCTTTTCGTTGAATACCAGCTGGACCTTGGTTATGCTGTCCTGCAGATCGGAAAGAGAACGCTGGAGCAGTATTCGACCGTGACTCATAATGCCTACATGGTCGCATACATCTTCAAGCTCGCGCAGGTTGTGAGAAGAAACCAGCACGCTGATTCCGCGCTCGGAAACCTCGTTCATGAGTATGGACCATACCTGACGGCGCATTACCGGGTCAAGACCGTCCACCGGCTCATCAAGAATAACGTAGTCCGGGCACAGGCACATTGCCAGCCAGAAAGCGGACTGCTTCTGCATACCCTTGGAAAGTCTGCGGATAGGAGCCTTTTCATCGATGGCAGAAAAAACATCCTTGAGCTTTTCGTAACGGGCAGCATCGAATTTGGGATACAGCCCTTTATAAAAATGCATCATCTCGCTGGTAGACGCTGACATAAAGTAGTACAGGTCATCGGGAATGTAGG
This sequence comes from uncultured Oscillospiraceae bacterium, assembly GCA_964541215.1. Taxonomy (GTDB): domain Bacteria; phylum Bacillota; class Clostridia; order Oscillospirales; family Oscillospiraceae; genus SIG469. The sequence goes on along the minus strand of CAZIPP010000048.1, from coordinate 5,897 downwards.
CAATGCGGCTTTTAAGCGCTGCATTTTCCCAAATAGGTTCATCGTCTATAAGTATCTGACCTTCATCGGGCTTATAAACGCCGGTCAAACAGCGAATAAGGGTACTTTTACCTGCACCATTGGGACCTACAAGACCGTATACGGAGCCGGGTTCGACTGTCAGTGAGCAGCCTGACAGCGCCTCAAATCCGTCAAAGGTCTTAACAATGTTTTTGACTTCGATCATTTTGCTCCCTCCTTTGGGTTCTGGATGCGGCTGCAAAGCTCGTCGGTGCTGACGCCCAGGAATTTCAGCTCAGCCACGGTTTTGTCAAATGCGGCAAGCAGCTCATCGGTGCGTCTTGTGTCCACCTGATGGTTTGCGCTGGCAAAGGAGCCTTTGCCGGCTACGGTGTAAACATAGCCTTCCTGTTCAAGCTCCCGATATGCGCGCTGGATGGTGTTGGGGTTGATAGCAAGTGACGATGCCAGCTCCCGAACGGAGGGAAGCTTTTCATCGGCAGCTACGGCGCCTGTCACCACCAGCCGCTTGATACCGTCTTTGATCTGTTCATAGATGGGGCGGGAATCACGGTAGTTCAGCGTTATCATGTTCCACCTCCTGAAACTGTTATAAGTGAACTGACTGTATTAACTGTGATAGTACACTTAGGATACACTGACGTTTGGTAAAAGTCAACAGTTTTTTTAAAAATTAAAAATTTGTTCTTGTGTAGAAGCTGTGATTATGATATTCTAAAGGCAGAAATATTGAAGATGAAAGGCGGTATCGGTTATGATCATTACCATTGGCAGGCAGTATGGAAGCGGCGGCAAAGAGATCGGCGAAAAGCTGGCTCAGAAACTTGGATTTTCGTTTTATGACAATGAACTGCTGACGATAGCCGCCCAGAAGAGCGGACTTTCCCAGTCTGCACTTAGTGAGTTTGATGAAACTCCCACATCCAGTTTTATTTACAATATGTATGTCAATTCCATGAGCGGCATCGATGTTGTTCCCATGAACCAGCAGCTGGCATTTGCCCAGTTCGATGCTATCAAGGAAGTTGCCAAAGCGGGAGACTGCGTTATCGTTGGTCGCTGTGCGGACTATGTTCTTCGTGATCGTAAGGACTGCATACATATCTTTATCCACAGCGATATGGAAACCAGAAAAAAGAGGATAGTTGAAAATTACAACATTCCTGAGCAGCTTTCCGAAAAGACAGCCTTGAAGCAGGACAAGAAAAGAGCGGCATACTATAATTACTATTCCCACAAAAAATGGGGGGAGGCTGCCAGCTATGACTTCACCATAGACAGCTCCATGCTTGGAATTGAAGGCAGCGTAGAGGTGCTCGCCAAGATAACTGAAGAATTTGAAAAAGTGTATAGAAACAGCTTTGAAGGATAAAACCAAAGAACTCGGCAGGTTAAACTGCCGAGTTCTTTGGTTTTGCTGTCACTGCGAACAATGCGAAGCATTGGAGGGATCCCCATCTTATGGATGGGATCCTAACGTCACCGGTCAGCTTTGCTGACCGTCTCCTCAGGATGACATCGAATATCAGCCTTTATCATTTGTCATATCTCCGTCACCGGACACGGGGATGGCTTCACCCAAAAAAGTTGGTTCAGGCATGTATATGCACTGCAAAAAGTCCTTGGCTCTTGCGGCAACCTCACGCAGATCGCGGTACCACTGCAAAGCGTATTCCCGAGGATCCGAACAGACACCGTAAGCCTCAAGCCCAAGCTTTTCCGCTATGTAAAGAGCGCGGTACATATGGTATTCCTGGGTAACGATGATCACCCTCTCGGCTTCAAAAACGTCTCTGGCGCGGTAAAGACTTTCGTATGTCGAGAAACCTGCGTGATCCATAAAAACGTCTTGGGAAGGGACACCGCGCTCAATGGCGTATTCTTTCATAACGTTTACTTCATCGTAATCCGTGCGCCCGTGGTCACCGCTCATAATGAGCTTTGGCGCGGCTCCCGCGTGATAAAGCTCAATGCCGTAATCAAGCCTGTCAGACAGCATGGGACTGGGCTGACCGGAAGAGTATACTCCCGCGCCAAGAACTATAATGCAGTCCGCATACAGTGATGTCGCCTCATCGCCGGTCAGTATCCTGCCGTTGGCAGCAGATCTGACCGCTGCGTTTATGATAAGCAGGGCAGCAAGGGCAAGAACGATAACTGATATCAGTATAATAAATAATCTTTTAAGAAGTTTCTTTTTCATTAGTCATCTCCGCTGTGATCGTTGAATGTAATCGATATTATATTTGCTGGTTCATTTATTGTCAAATCGGTGGTATAATTATATAAATCAAGACGAGAGGTTAACATAATATGACAATCACCGCACTGATAGAGAACACAGCCTGCAAAGAAGGTCTTGCCTGTGAGCACGGACTGTCTTTATATATTGAGACGGAAAAACACCGCATTATGTTCGATTTTGGCGAAAGCGGCGGGTTTGAAGGCAATGCGGAAGCCATGGGAGTCGATACATCCGCTGCTGACATTGCCTTTTTGTCTCATGGTCACTATGACCATGGCGGTGCAATGGGACGTTTTTTTGAGCTGAATTCAAAAGCGTCTGTCTATGCACATAAGCTGGCGTTTGAGCCTCATCTTGCCCGGCGTGATGATGGCGGTATCCGGGATATTGGCGTTGACCCGGCTCTGCTGGAAAGCGGCAGGGTAGTTCTTGCCGATGGTGTTGCCGTTATTGATGATGAGCTTACGCTGTTCAGCGGCGTAACTGCCAGAGAGCTGTGGTCAGAGACCAACAAAAAGCTGCTGATGCAGGGAGAGAATGGTCCTGAACCTGATAGCTTTGCCCATGAGCAGAATCTTATCATTACAGAAAACGGGAAGACTGTGCTTATCTCAGGCTGTTCTCATAACGGAATAGTCAATCTTCTTGAAAAGGCCATTGAAATGATCGGACATGCTCCGGATGTGGTCATTGCAGGCTTTCATCTGTCTAACCCCGGCGGCAGTGAGGAAGGGCTTCATATCCCTGTGGAGGAAACTGCTAAGCGCCTGATGCAGTATCCGTCCATGTACTATACCTGCCATTGTACAGGGCTGTCTGCATACGAAAAAATGAAGAAGATAATGGGCGAAAAGCTGGAGTATATGTCCGGCGGAAAAGTTATCGAGGTGATATAGATGAGAATAAGCGGACTTCAAAAACTTACATTGCTGGATTTCCCGGGAAAAGTGGCATGCACTGTGTTTACCGGAGGATGCAATTTCAGATGCCCATTCTGCCATAATGCATCGCTGGTGCTCAGACCCAATGAGAATCCTGAAATACCCATGGATGAGCTGATGACCTTTTTGAAAAAACGGCAGGGGATGCTGGATGGTGTGTGCATCACCGGGGGAGAACCACTGATGCATCCTGATACGCATGAGCTTATTAAAGCCATCAAGGAGCTTGGATATCTTGTGAAGCTGGATACCAACGGCAGTTATCCTGAAGCGTTGAAAAGGATCGTAAACGAAGGTCTTGTGGATCATGTAGCTGTGGATATAAAGAACTCCAAAGAAAGCTATGGGAAAACTGTGGGGATAGAAGATTATGATATTTCCGGTGTCTGTGAAAGTGTGGACTTTCTTATGGAAGGGCATGTGCCCTATACCTTCCGTACCACAATTGCGCATCCGCTGCATACCGAAGAGGATATGCACAAGATAGGTCAGTGGATACAGGGATGCCAGCGGTATGTGCTTCAGAACTTCGTGGATTCTGGAGATCTGGTAGGTCAGGGAATGAGCGCTCTTTCCGAGCAGGAGAGTAAAAGAATGCTTGAGATAGCAAAACTGTATATACCGAATACGGAAATGCATTAAGTGGATACTGTCAAAAAGTCCCTTTGGACTTTTTTGACACGCTGTTAAAACCCGATCACAATATATTGTGGTCGGGTTTTACGTCCGAATATGGTTTTTCGACGGTTTTTATGGCACTGACCACAATATCTTGGGGCAATATCTTGGAATTGACCTGTATGCAAACACAATATATTGTGGTCTAAACAGAAAAATTTTGCAAAAACCCCTTGATTATAGTATTGGGCTATGCTATAATCCCTATCACAAGATAGACACAATAACTTGTGCTTGAAATAGAAAAAAGGTATAAATTACCACAATTACTAGTTTTTGAAATATTATTGCTGATACCAAAAAGAAAGGAAGGCAGACAATGTATAGAGTTTTAAAAAGAGACGGCAAGATAGTTGAGTTTGATATTACCAAGATCAGCGATGCTATTACTCAGGCTTTTGAGGCTCAGGAAAAGCAGTATCATCCCAATGTTATAGATTTTCTGGCACTTAAGGTCACCGCCGATTTTGAAAGCAAAATAGAAGATGAGCAGATAGCGGTTGAAGATATTCAGGACAGCGTTGAATCCGTACTGGTACAGGCAGGCTACGCAGATGTTGCCAAGGCATACATCCTCTACCGTAAGCAGCGCGAAAAGCTCCGCAATGCCAAGTCCACCTACCTCGATTATAAGGATACCGTCAACAACTATGTCAACATCAACGACTGGCGTGTTAAGGAAAACTCCACCGTTACTTATTCCGTCGGCGGTCTGATACTCAGCAACTCCGGCGCCATCACCGCAAACTATTGGCTCAGTGAAGTTTACGATGAAGAGATCGCCAATGCTCACCGCAACACCGATATCCATATCCATGACCTTTCCATGCTTACCGGTTACTGCGCAGGCTGGTCCCTGAAGCAGCTTATTCAGGAAGGTCTGGGCGGCGTATCCGGCAAGATCACCTCAAAGCCCGCCAGCCACCTGTCTTCTCTGTGCAACCAGATGGTCAACTTCCTGGGCATCATGCAGAA
>CAZIPP010000048.1:0-1027 GCA_964541215.1 uncultured Oscillospiraceae bacterium | reverse complement strand
AGTCAAGCAGTGCAGCGAATCCTTGGTTTTCGGTGTCAACACCCGCCCCCGCTGGGGCACTCAGGCACCTTTTTCCAGCATCACTCTGGACTGGACCGTACCTCACGACCTTGAAAACATGCCCGCTATCGTAGGCGGCAAGGAAATGGACTTCACTTATGGCGACTGCAAGGCCGAGATGGACATGGTAAACAAGGCTTTCATCGAAGTTATGATCGAAGGCGATGCCAACGGCCGTGGCTTCCAGTATCCCATACCCACCTACTCCATCACCAAGGACTTTGACTGGTCTCCCACCGAGAACAACAAGCTTCTGTTCGAGATGACCGCAAAGTATGGCACCCCCTATTTTTCCAACTATATCAACAGCGATATGGAACCCAACGATGTTCGTTCCATGTGCTGCCGTCTGCGTCTTGACCTTCGTGAGCTTCGCAAAAAGTCCGGCGGTTTCTTCGGCAGCGGCGAAAGCACCGGTTCCATCGGTGTTGTTACCCTGAACCTTCCCCGTATCGCATACCTGTCTCCCGATGAAAAGACCTTCTATAAGCGTCTGGACAGAATGATGGACATTTCTGCCAGAAGCCTGAAGATCAAGCGTGACATTGTTACCAATCTGCTTGAAGCAGGTCTGTATCCCTACACCAAGCGCTATCTTGGCAACTTTGATAATCACTTCTCCACCATCGGTCTTGTCGGTATGAACGAAGCCTGCCTCAACGCCCGTTGGCTGAGAAAGGATCTGTCTCATGCTGAGTGCCAGAAGTTTGCTCAGGACGTCCTGAACCATATGCGTGAGCGTCTGTCTGACTATCAGGAGCAGTATGGTGACCTGTACAATCTGGAAGCCACTCCCGCTGAATCCACCTCCTATCGTCTTGCCAAGCACGACAAGGAGAGATACCCCGATATCATCACCGCTTCCGAAAACGGCGGCACTCCTTACTATACCAACAGCTCTCATCTGCCTGTTGATTATACCGATGATATCTTCTCTGCTCTGGATATTCAGGACGAGCTCCAGACC
>CAZIPP010000047.1:0-11517 GCA_964541215.1 uncultured Oscillospiraceae bacterium | reverse complement strand
CGATCACGCATGATCCCCCGAGCATATCGTAGGGACAGGTTGTGCCGTGTACGCGCTCGCTGATTTTAAGTAACTAATAATGCCAGCAGGGGCGTGGTAAACAGGAAGCACACGGTGGTTATAAATGTTGCCTGAGACATGGTTTTTGAATCTGCTCCGTATTCAAGACACAGCATGGTTCCATTTGTGGCAACCGGCATACCGCATATAATGACTGCGCAGGCCAGTACCAGCGGATCGGTGACGAAGGTTCTGAGTATCAGCAACAACAGCAGCGGAGTCCCTATAAGCCTTACGAAGGACACAAGATATACTCGCCATCCGCCGAACATCTCTTTTATGGGCATGGAACCAAGCGTCATACCGATTATCAGAAGTGCAGCCGGTGTTGTTACCTGACCGCAAAGAGTCATGGCGTTGTTGATAACGCTGGGGATGGTGGGCTTGATAAAGGCCAGTATCAGGGCGGCTACGGCTGCCACAGCGGCAGGGGAAATAAGACGTTTCATATCCGGCTTTTCATCACCGCTTACAAGGAACAGAACGCCGACAGAGTAGGACAAAACGTTGAAAGGCAGGTTAAGCACTGTATTCACAAAAACTGCTTCCTGACCAAGTATGGCGGTCACAGTAGGAAAACCGATAAAGCCCACGTTGCCGAAAGCGGTCATAAAGCTGTATATTCCGCGCTTGTCTTTAGGCAGACCCATAAACCTTGGCAGAATAAGAGCAACAGCAAGCTGCAGCCCCTGAGACAATATGGCTACTGCCAGAAGGCTCATTATCTCACCGCCGGAAGGTATGCTGGCGCTGGCGGTTACAGATGATATCATGTAGCATGGCAGCGTTATGTATATAACCACGCGGGACAGCATTTTGCTGGTGTTTGCGTCAACAGCCTTTAGCCTGAACGCGGCAAAACCTATAACGATGACCAGAAACAGTTCTGCCATCTTTGCAAAGATACTTAGAAATTCCAATTCATATCACTTCCGAAGTTATTCTAACAAATCGATTTGTGATAGTCAAACATACACTTTTTATTTTTGTGAATATAATTATACAGGGTGATATTGTGAATCTTTCTGAACTTGTTCCCGGACAAACTGCGGTGATAGAAAAAATAAAGTCGACTAACTTACTGTTCAGCCGCCTTCAAAGGCTTGGAGTGGAGGAGGGCGAGAGTATCCGCTGCCTTTATGAAAGCCCCTGGCAGGATCCCGCGGCTTATGAAGTTTGCGGGAGTATTTTTGCTTTGCGAAAGGCTGATGCGTGTGAAATAATCGTGTCATAATGGTGTTGAATATTTGTTGAAAAACACCATAAATTCGATACCTGACAATTTGATGATCGTAAGTAGTTTTAAAATGAACATTGATTAGTTTGCTGCTTTGTGCAATAATGGTTCTGTTAGAAAAACAAATGTATATGTCAAGAGTGCAGTTTCAAATTCCCGGATAGCAGGTTCATGCATCAGAGGTGTTATTATGGAGCGCTTTGATGTTCACACGGTTTCTATCAATAATGACAAATTATTGAACGAGTCTGAAGACCTTGAGATAACTGCTGCGTCAGGAGCTTTTCCGGAAAGCTCAGCGTGACGGCATGACCGGACTTTACAATCGAAAAACTGCCAAAACCATGATGAACGGGCAGCTTAGAGAATCCGGCGGAAGAAGCTGCATGATGATGCTTATTGATAAGGACACGATCTCAAAGCAGCGAAGGTGACCCACTGGAGATAATAACAATGAGAACGGAAGAATAACAGTACACAATGAAGATAGAACACATACTTGGAAATACATATTGCCTTTCGGATAAGAGCATATCTGTTCCCTTTTATATGGTGGATGAAAAACGTGTCGTCCTGCTGGACAGTGGACTGGACACAGACCCGCAGCGGAGTGAGCTTATCAGCCTGTTGGAACCTTATGAGGTAGTGGCAGTCATTTCCACCCATGCTCATCCCGATCATGTTGGAGCAAATCAATACTATCAGCAACGCGGAGCTAAAATATATATGCCCCATTTCGAGGCAGGCTGCCTTGAATCCGCGGATAATCTGAAAGCCTGGTATAACTTGTTTTGCAGTACAGAAATAGAAAAACTCTTTTCCCACATATTGTTTGATGCGGATTTTAAGTTGGAGAAGGATCGTACCTCTGTGACGATCGAAGAAAGAGAATTCGGCGTCATTCACGCTCCGGGACATACCATGGATCAGATTTGCATAATGACGCCGGATAACGTGCTATATCTTGCTGACGCGCTTTTGTCTGAGCGGGAATGTAAGCTTGCAAAGCTGCCATATTCATTTCTTATCCGGAGAGATAAGACAACAAGAGAAAAGCTTAAAAGCACAGGTGCTGAAGGTTATATTCTTGCACATGGCGGATATGTTTCAGATATTTCCGAACTCATTGCCATGAATGAGAAATGCTTTGAAGACTGCGCCAAACGGATTTACGATCTGATAGACAGACCTATGACGTTGGAGGAAATACTGGAAAAGGTAATAATCGAGTTTGACCTTCGTCAAAATACAAGCATATATGTATTCAGAGTATATGAACGTAATCTCAGAAGCTTTGTGGATCATCTTTGTGACCAAAGCAAATTGATACCGCGGGTTATGGGAGCTAAACTGTATTATGTAAGATCGGAATGAATTGTGCGCGATCTGATTTTGCAATTTTTACTTAGTTGATAAAACAGGAAACAACATAATTTGATTTGTTGTTTCCTGTTTTTGTATGTCGCAACATGATGGAAATGGGCAAAAATGCTCGATTGGAAGGCAAATGTGGAGCGCATTTTGTGCAATAAGCAAATATGTCAATAAGAAAATTTAGAAAAATTAGCAAAAAATTAACAATACTCTTTATTTTTGATTTCTAATGGTATATACTAGAAAATGAAATATTCAACAATCAAAATTGCAAAATAATTATGAAAGGCGGTGATATGATGTCGCTGGAATCCATAAGGCTCGTAACTGACGCAGAAGAAAAAGCCAATGAACAGCTGGAACGTGCAAGAGCCTATGCCAGAACAACTATAAGTGAGGCAGCGACCAAAGGCAGAAATCTGGCAGAGCAATACCGTCAGCAGGCTTTGGCAGAGAACAAGCGGATGCTGGAAGAAAGCGCAAAGCAGTCTGAGATCAATAGGCAGGCAGTGCTAAAAAGAACTGCTTCTGAATGTGAAGCCGCAGAAGAAAAAGCTCATTTGCGGCTCGAAGCTGCTGCGGAACTCATTGTCGAAAGGATAGTGAAGGGCTGATGTCGATTGTAAAAATGAAAAAGCTGCGGCTCATCGGCTTTGAGGATGACAAAAAGCAGCTTTTAAAACGGCTTCAACGGTTGGGATGTGTGGAAATCACCGCACAGGAGAATAAACTGGTTGATCCCGACTGGGCTGATATGGTTGTGATGAGTGCTTCTTCAGCTCCGGAAAGGAAGCTGGAGCTTCAGCAGGTAAATGCTGCCATATCTACGCTCAATGCATGGTCGCCGGTGAGATCTCCCATTCTCGCGCCTAAACCATCTTTGTCTCAAAAGACTCTTTTTTCTGACGATCAGCTGCAAAAAGCTATGGAGTATGCTGAGCTGGTAAATGATCTGGCTGCAAAGCTCAAAGCTGCCGACAGCACGATAAGCAGGCAGGAATCAATGCTTGTGTCTCTAAAGCCGTGGCAGAGCATAGATATTCCGCTGGAATTTGAGTCAACTAAGAATGTCAGCGTTCACTTTGGAGTGTGCCCATCTTCCATATCACTGGATGAAGCACGTTTATCACTGAGTGAGACAGCGCCGGAATCGGAGCTGATTTTGGCATCAGAGGACAGAGAACAGTATTATCTTTTGCTGATATGCCACAAGACAGTGAATGATGCCGCAATCACTTCTTTGCGTTCCTATGGATGGTCCGCATCAGCATTGCGCGGAGTGACCGGAACGGCAAAGGAAAATATTGCAAAAATAGAAGCTCAGATTGCGCAGACTCGACAGCAGAGACAGCAGCTGGCAGAAGAGATAAGATCAATGGGACAGTACAGGGATGCGCTGAAAATTGCCGCTGACAGACTTGCTCAGGATTTGAACCGCGAGTCTGCCGAAGAGAATCTGCTGGACACGGATAAAACATTTTACCTTGAAGGCTGGGCAGCTGAACCTGAGCTGGACAAATTGAGCGATGTTTTGGGTCAGTTCTTATGTGCATGGGAGTTGTCAGACCCGGAAGAAGGAGACGATGTACCTGTTCAGCTGCGAAACGGCAAGCTGACCGCACCACTGAATATGGTAACGGAGATGTACAGTCTTCCTGCCTACGATGGCATTGACCCTAACCCGCTGATGATGCCGTTCTTCTGCCTTTTTTACGGCATAATGTTTGCCGATATGGGTTATGGCATTATCATGGTGGCTGTGTCGCTTTTTGTCAATAAAAAGGCAAAACCTACAGGTACCATGAAAAACCTTTTTGATCTTATGTTCCTTTGCGGTATTCCCACATTCATTATGGGTGCGCTTACAGGCGGTTTCTTTGGCGATGCGCCATATCAGCTGGCAAAGATGCTTGACCCTGATACTGCGTTTACGGGACTTCCAAAGCTGTTTGATCCGCTGAATGATACGCTGTACGTTCTGGTAGGAGCCATGGCTCTGGGCTTTATTCAGATAATCGCCGGCATGATAATCAAATTCGTTATGACTACGCGAGACGGTCATTTTTGGGATGCTGTCATGGATCAGGGATCCTGGTGGCTGCTGTTTATCGGCATAGGTGTAGGAGCATTAACCGGTGTGTGGTGGGTAGCCATTGCCGGTGTGCTGGCGCTTGTGCTGACTCAGGGAAGAAGCAAACCAACCTTGATAGGTAAACTTGTCGGCGGAATATCCAGCTTGTATGATGTGACGGGTTATTTTGGAGATATACTGTCATACTCCAGACTCATGGCACTCATGCTGGCGGGCAGTGTTATTGCGCAGGTGTTCAATACTCTGGCAGCCATGCCCGGAAATATCATTGCGTTTTTCGTTATATTCGCTCTTGGTCATGCGCTTAACTTTGGGCTGAACCTTTTGGGTTGTTTTGTCCACAATTTGCGGCTGCAGTGTCTCGAATATTTCGGAAAATTCTATAAAGACGGCGGCAGACCTTTCAAGCCGCTTAACATTAAAGCAAAATACCATCAAATTATTGACTGAAAAGGAGAATGATCTATGGAGTTCTTAAACAGCATCGGAGGAATGGCTATCGGTATGCTGGGCGGTGCATTGGCAGCTGTACTCAGCGGTATCGGAAGTGCTAAGGGTACCGGTATGGCAGGTGAAGCAGGCGCAGGCTTGCTTTGTGAAGACCCTTCAAAGTTTGGTAAAGTTATGGTGCTGCAGGTCATCCCCGGCACTCAGGGCTTGTACGGACTGGTTATATGGTTCTTTGCAATGCTTCAGATGGGCATACTGGATGGCAGCGCTTTTGATCTGAGCGTGGCGGAGGGAGTCCGTTATTTTGTAGCATGTATCCCCATGGCTTTGGGCGGCTGGGTCTCTGCCATATTCCAGGGACGTGTTGCAGTATCCTCCATCAATATTCTTGCAAAGAAGCCTGATGATTGGGCAAAAGGTATGATCCTGTGTATCACAGTTGAATTCTATGCCATCCTTTCACTGTTGGCATCCTTCCTGATGCTCATCAACGTCCGGTAAGGCGAAGAAGGTTTGAGCTTATGAATGGAATTGAAAAGATAACTGCCCGTATTCTGACCGACAGCGAGGCGGAAGCTGCTGAGATAATTGCGCGCGCCGAGCGGCAGGCAGAGTCTGTGCTGAATGAGCAGAAGCAGGTCGCTGAGCTTGAAAGCTCGCAGCTGCTCCGGTCCGGGGAAAAGGCTGCTTCGGAGCAAAGCGCAAGGCTGGCTGCCGCTGCTGAGTCTGAGAGCAAAAGGATGCTCCTTGCCTCCAGACAGAAAATGCTCGATAAAGCATTTGAACTTGCACTCGACAAGTTATGCAGTCATCCCGACAAAGTGGAGATAATGGCAAAGCTTGCTTTCATGGCTTCCGAGTCCGGCACAGAGCGGGTGATAATGAACAAGACCGACAGGCAGCAGATAGGCAGTGCAGTGGTGTTGGCAGCTAATAAATTGCTGTCATCTTCAGGAAAAAAGTCAGAGCTTACTCTGGCGGAGGAGACAAGAGATATCCGGGGAGGGTTGTATTTGTCTTCCGGAAACATAGAAACCAACTGCACCTTTGAGACGCTGGTTTCCGCACAGCGGGAATCAAGCGCTGTTGAAGCTGCGAAAATTCTGTTTGACTGAGACAGGGGGAATGCATAGTGCCCCGAGTAAACGATAACGATTATTTATTTATCTCTGCCCGCATCCATGCAATGGAGAACCGCCTTCTTACAAAAGAACGTCGGGAACGTATGCTGGATGCAAGATCGGCAGATGCAGCGCTGAAGGTGCTTGCGGAATGTGGATATCCTGAAACGACTGAGCAAGGGTTGGAAGCTATGCTTGCGGATCAGCGTAACGCTCTGTACCGTGAGTTTGGAGATTCTGAGCAGGTGACACGCATAGTTGACTATTTCAGGATAAGATACGACTACCACAACCTGAAAACGATAATGAAATGCCGAGCGCTTGGTGTGGAGTATCAAAGACTGCTTTCAGATTCAGGACGGGTGGAAGCAAAGAAACTGGCAGATGCCATTGTACTGGGCGAATACAAGCTGCTGCCTGATGATATGGCTCTTGCTGCGGAAGATTCCTCTGAAGTTTTGTCAGCATCGGGCAACAGCCAGCTCTTTGATCTTACCCTTGATCGTTGGTGTTACAAAGCTATGGCAACTGCGGCAGAAAGCAGCGGCAGCCAGTTCCTTATGGGCTATTTCCGCCTTATGGCAGACATTGCAAATCTGCGCTGCTATGTTCGTGTTCGCCGAATAGGAAAGGGTGCTGACCTTTTGCGCTTTGCGCTTGTAGATGGTGGAAGTATCGATAAGGAAAATATACTGTCGTTATTTACCCTTGGTAAAGATGCTGATGAGGTTTTTTCGTCTGACAACTTGAAAGCTCCGGCTTCATTGGGGAAGGGGTCAATTACCGTTTTTGAAAGGGAATGCGACAATGCACTGACGAATTATCTTTCATCTGCGAAAATGGTACCCTTTGGAGACAGTGTTCTTGTATCGTTCCTGGCCGCCAAAGAGACTGAGTTTACAGCTATAAGGACGATAGTAACAGGAAAAGCTGCCGGTATATCCGCTGACGAGATCAGGGAAAGGCTGCGTGACAGTTATGTATAAAATAGCCGTAATGGGCGACAGGGAAAGCGTACTGGGATTTAAGGCGCTTGGTCTTGAGACAGTTATTCCCGAAAGTGTTGAAGATGCCCGACGAAGCCTTACGGAAATGGCTCGTCAGGACTATGCAATAATTTACATCACCGAAGCCTGTGCCGAGTCACTGGCCGAGGAAGTAAAGAAATATTCCGATTGCGTAAAGCCTGCATTGATACTGATACCCGGTAAGGAAGGCAGCCGAGGCACAGCCATGGCAGCTTTGAAGGACTATGTGGAGCGGGCAGTAGGCGCAGATATCATTTAGTAAGAAAGGACTGATCCTATGTCAAAAGGCAGGGTCATTAAGGTTTCGGGACCTCTTGTAGTAGCAGAGGGTCTGGCCGAAGCCAATATGTTCGACGTTGTATATGTAGGTCCTCATCGACTTATCGGTGAAGTGATCGAGATGAGAGGCGATGCGGCCTCCATTCAGGTATATGAAGAAACATCAGGTCTTGCACCCGGTGCGGAGGTTGAGACTTCCGGTGAACAGCTGTCCGTTGAGCTGGGACCGGGCATGATAGAAATGATCTACGACGGTATCCAGCGTCCGCTTGAAAAGATAATGGCGCTTACCGGACATACCATTTCAAGAGGCATCGACGTTCCTTCCATTGACCGGGAGAAAAAATGGCTTTTTGAGCCTAAGATGCAGCCGGGTCAGCGGGTAGTACCCGGCGATATAATAGGTGTTGTTCAGGAGACCACGGCTCTTGAGCATCGAATTATGGTGCCCAAAGGTGTAGAGGGTATTGTTGAGTCCATCATCAGCGGCGAATTTACCGTTGAGGAAACCGTCTGCGTTGTCAAGACAGACAAAGGCGAGATAAGAAATCTTACCATGATGCAGAAATGGGGTGTCCGAAGCGGCAGACCGTATAAGAAAAAGATATCCCCTGACGTACCGCTATGCTCCGGTCAGAGAATAATAGATACCATGTTCCCTGTGGCAAAAGGCGGAACTGCCTGTGTACCGGGTCCCTTCGGCAGCGGCAAGACCGTTATCCAGCATCAGCTGGCCAAGTGGTCCGATGTTGATCTGGTGGTTTACATTGGCTGCGGTGAACGTGGAAACGAGATGACTGATGTTTTGCGAGAATTTCCGGAGCTGGTGGATCCCCGCACCGGAGATTCTATCATGAAGCGTACAGTGCTTATCGCCAATACTTCCGATATGCCGGTTGCTGCCCGTGAAGCGTCGATATACACCGGTATCACCATCGCTGAGTATTTCCGTGACATGGGCTACGATGTGGCTGTAATTGCGGACTCCACTTCCCGTTGGGCAGAGGCGCTGCGAGAGATGTCCGGACGATTGGAAGAAATGCCCGGTGAAGAAGGTTACCCCGCATATCTGGCATCACGTCTGGCACAGTTCTATGAACGTGCGGGCTGTGTAAGCTGCCTTGGCAGCGAGGAGCGGCTGGGATCACTGACTGCCATTGGCGCGGTTTCACCTCCCGGCGGAGATACCTCCGAACCTGTTTCTCAGGCGACCATGCGCATTGTCAAGGTGTTTTGGGGGCTGGACAGTTCTCTTGCCTATGCCCGTCATTTTCCGGCTATCAACTGGCTCAACAGCTACAGCCTGTATACAGACACTCTTAGAGCATGGTTTTCAGAAAACGTTGACCGGGACTTTATGACCAACCGCGACTGGGCAATGCTGGTGCTTCAGGAAGAATCCTCCCTTGAGGAGATAGTAAAGCTTGTGGGCAAGGACTCTTTGAGTTCCGGCGACCGACTTACTCTTGAAACGGCAAAGATGATACGGGAAGATTTTTTGCAGCAGAATTCCTTTACAGATATCGACTGGTATTCATCCTTTGATCGTCAGTTCAGACTGCTGAGCATGATAAAATCCTACGATGAGATGTGCCGAAAAGCACTGTCCGAAGGCGTCGAGCTGCAGCCTCTGCTGGATATACCTCAGCGTGAGCGCATTGGCAGAGCAAAAAGTGTACCTGTGGAGGAATATCCTGCCGAGTATGCGGATATCGTCGCAAGCATGGAAAGCAGCATAAATGTGATTCGTCAGAAGGCAGGTGTGACAGAGCTATGATAAAAGAGTATAGAACTATTTCTGAGGTTTCCGGTCCTCTGATGCTGGTTAAGGGCGTTGAAGGAGTTGCCTACGATGAGCTGGGAGAGATAGAGCTTCCTAATGGTGAGACACGCCGCTGTAAAGTGCTGGAAATTGAAGGAACTGACGCGCTTGTCCAGCTGTTCGACAGCTCGGCAGGTATCAATCTGGCAAAGAGTAAGGTGCGTTTTCTTGGTCACAGTCTGCGCCTTGGAGTGTCAGGAGATATGCTGGGCAGAGTCTTCGACGGCATGGGAAACCCCATCGACGGAGGTCCCGATATTCTGCCTGAGGCTTATATGGACATCAACGGCTTGCCCATGAATCCCGCAGCCCGGGATTATCCCAACGAGTTTATTCAGACAGGTGTTTCGGCAATCGATGGACTTAATACTCTTGTGCGTGGTCAGAAGCTGCCCATATTCTCCGGCTCAGGTCTGCCTCATGCCGCCCTTGCTGCCCAGATCGCGCGGCAGGCGAAGGTGCTTGGCTCCGATTCCAATTTTGCTGTTGTGTTTGCAGCCGTTGGTATAACCTTTGAAGAGTCTGAATACTTCATTCAGGATTTCCGTCGTACCGGCGCCATTGATCGTACTGTGCTGTTTACAAATCTGGCCAATGACCCGGCAATTGAACGAATCGCTACTCCAAGAATGGCGCTTACAGCTGCTGAGTATCTGGCATTTGAAAAGGACATGCACGTTCTGGTCATTATAACCGACATCACCAACTATGCTGAAGCCCTTAGAGAGGTCAGCGCTGCCCGTAAGGAGGTACCGGGACGCCGAGGTTATCCTGGATATCTGTATACGGACCTTGCGACCATGTATGAACGTGCCGGACGGAGAATTGGTAAAGCCGGATCTATCACGATGATACCTATTCTCACAATGCCCGAGGACGATAAGACCCATCCTATCCCTGACCTGACGGGTTATATCACCGAGGGGCAGATCATTCTGTCCCGTGAATTGTATCGCAAAGGTATAACGCCTCCCATCGATGTGCTGCCGTCCTTGTCCCGATTGAAAGATAAGGGTATCGGTGAAGGAAAGACCCGTGAGGATCACAGCGGCACCATGAATCAGCTGTTTGCAGCCTATTCCTCCGGCAAGGATGCTGCTGAGCTGATGACGATCCTGGGTGAATCTGCCCTGTCAGAGACTGATCTTCTGTACGCAAAGTTTGCTACAGAGTTTGAGAATCGCTATGTAAATCAGGGAAACGATACTGACCGTACCATTGAGGAAACGCTGGATCTGGGATGGGAACTTTTGAAGATACTTCCAAGAAGCGAACTGAAAAGAATAAAGTCGGAGTATATCGACAAGTATCTGCCAAAGGGGGAATAGCCCATGGCAACAACTACAGTCAACCCCACAAGAATGGAGCTTGCACGGCTGAAATCAAGACTGAAAACAGCCACCCGAGGCTGGAAACTGTTGAAAGATAAGCGCGACGAGCTGATGAAACAGTTTTTGGATGTTGTGCGTCTGTGCCGCAGCCTTCGGGCTGAAGTGGAGGAAAGCCTGCAAAGAGCCAACGCTGCGTTTACGGTGGCTTCTGCCGTCATGTCTCCGGAGATGCTTGAGCAGTCTTTGATATATCCAAAACAGACAGTAGAAACGGAAATGACAATGAAAAATATCATGAGTGTCCATGTTCCGCAGTACACCTTTAAAACAACCAACAATGATCCGGCAGATATCTATCCCTATGGTTTTGCGCAGACCTCCGGTGAACTGGATGTGGCGATGGAAGCTCTGTCCGGTGTGTTCAAGAAGATGCTTCGGCTGGCAGAACTGGAAAAAACGGTGCAGCTGTTGGCAGGGGAGATAGAAAAGACACGCCGGCGTGTCAATGCTCTTGAATATATTATGATCCCGGAGATGCAGACGAACATCAAATATATCACCATGAAACTGGAAGAAAACGAGCGTGGAAACACTTCACGCCTTATGAAAGTGAAGGACATGATGCTTGCCGAGCAGCTTGAAAAATCAGAGCAGCGAAGGCGCGAAAGGCAGGAAGCTGCCAATAATTGATATGCATACAACACAAAAGAAAAAGCCCGGTTC
>CAZIPP010000046.1:0-12018 GCA_964541215.1 uncultured Oscillospiraceae bacterium | reverse complement strand
AAACCCCCGGCTCTTTTGAGCCGGGGGTTTTGCGTTATTGTCTGGTTGTTATTTTAAAACGTCGCTTTCGGAATGGAAAAAGATCATTGATCCGCTATGCCAAACAGCTCCAACTGCTCCACCATGCGCTGACCGGTCGCTGTAAGCGCTGCGCTGCCGTGGTCATATTCGCTGCCATATCCGGAATAGTCGCAGCCGGAAAGAGGAATACGGTTATCGATGCTTACAAGCCCTCTGAACGCCAGAACGGCAAGGGCGGCAGAATATTCCTTCCCTGAAAGCAGAGGGTCAAGTATCTCGGTCTCGTCCGTTCGGAGACTGCGCACGATAGGATAAAAGGGTATCTCACCGAACCGCATCAGCAGTTCAAGTTCCTTTTCGGAAAGTATAAGCTCGCTGCCGCAGCCGCCGCAGCTTCCGCAGGAGCTGCAGGAGCTGTTGCAGCAGTTGTTGTTAGCCATATCCGGGTCACCTCGGGTTTATTTTTTGCCCTTTTGGGGGATGTATTCCATAGTTGTTTAGCAAATGAGTTTTCTTGATTCCTCTTGATTGCATGAGCAGAAACAGTTTTTTGTAAGAAACAGCCATAGAAAACCCCTTTGTTTTCGCCCCTGAATTAGTGCCAAAAAGAACACATAGTACCCAAAAGTATACAGTGAAACGATAAATTTTGTCAAGCTGCTGCAAATGGCTGGCGTAATGATTGGAAGTTATGCCGGTTGAATTTAAGTACCTTGAGTGGTACAAAGATCTTTATTTGTGCCGCGCGATAAACGTTTTGCCCTCCTGCATTCGCAGGAGGGCAAAATCTATGTTTTCTTATTCGGAACCGCCGTTATGCACCGACGGCTTTTAGGTTTTTATTGCTTGTCCCACTTTTTCTCTTTAACAAGTTTTGCAACTGTACCGGAGAGCAGGAACAGACCGATCAGGTTGGGAATGGCCATCAGACCGTTGAAGGTATCGGCAATACCCCACATCAGACCAAGATCCATGGTGGCGCCAACGATGGCGACCAGAGAATAGAGGATCATGAAGGGCTTGATAAGCTTTTCGTTGCCAAGGAACTCGATGCAGCGGGAACCATACAGACCCCAGCCAAGGATGGTGGAGAATGCGAAGCAGCACATGGCAACGGCGCTGAAGATGGATACCCAGTTGCCATAGGTGGTAATGAAACCGCTGATGGTCAGCTCAGCACCGGCAGCTTCGCCAAATACGATGGGAGTACCGCTGCAGAGGATAACGAGAGCGGTAAGGGTGCAGATGATGATGGTGTCAACAAAAACTTCGAAGATGCCGAAAACGCCCTGTTCAACAGGATCCTTAACATCGGAAGTGGCGTGGGCGATGGAACCGGTACCAAGACCGGCCTCGTTGGAGAAGATTCCGCGGGATACGCCTCTGCGCAGGCTGATGAACATGCTGCCAACGATACCGCCGGTAACTGCGGAGGGATTGAATGCGCCCTTGAAAATGGAAGCGAATACGCCGGGAACGTTGCCAATGTTCAGAACGACAACGCCCAAACCAAGGATGACGTAAAGTACAGCCATGAAAGGAACAAGCTTCTCAGCAACGCTGCCGATACGCTTTACGCCGCCAAGAAGAACGATGGCAACAACGATGGCAATGACGATGCCAATGATAAGGCTGACAGTGCCCTGAGATTCAGCGCTGATGAGGTTAAAGCTGGAAAGAGCGGTGTTGATGGAAGCGGTAATGGTGTTGACCTGAGTGGCGTTGCCGGTGCCGAAAACGGTGATAACACCGAAAACAGCGTAAAGAACAGCAAGGAAATGCCACTTTTTGCCAAGACCATTCTTTATGTAGTACATAGGACCGCCGACCCAGTCGCCGTCAGCGTTTCTTTCGCGGAAACGTACAGCCAGAGTAACTTCGGCGAACTTGGTGCACATACCAAGAAGAGCAGATATCCACATCCAGAAAACAGCGCCGGGACCGCCAATGGCGATAGCGCCTGCTACGCCGGCGATGTTGCCGGTGCCAACGGTAGCAGCCAGAGCGGTGCAGACTGCCTGGAAGGGAGTGATGGCACCTTCACCGGCGGTGTTCTTGGAAAACAGCTTGCCAAGAACGGCTTTCATTGCATAGGGGAACTTGCGGAACTGGATAAATCCAGTGCGAATGCTGAGGAGTATGCCAACGCCGATGATGCAGATCATGGCAGGAACGCCCCAGACGAAGCCGTTAACGGCATCGTTTACCGTCGAAACGGTCTGAAGAATACTTTCCATGGTAATTTTGATCCTCTCTCTATTGTCGTTTATTTCTTAGCGCCAAATTAGCGACCAATACAAAGAAAAAAAGCAAATCCTCCAGCAGAAGACTAAGGTCCACAGCTGAAAAACAAACAGCTCGAATCATGCCGAACTTTGTGCGATTTTTAACAAGGAAAAAGAAAACCCCGGGTGCCTGTGGCACTCGGGGATGTATAAAATGGTGACCCGCCGGAGAATCGAACTCCGGACACCCTGCTTAAAAGGCAGGTGCTCTGCCGGCTGAGCTAGCGGGTCAAGTGGCTGGGATGGCGGGATTCGAACCCACGGATGCGGGAGTCAAAGTCCCGTGCCTTACCGCTTGGCTACATCCCAATGTGCTTAAAAAAGTGGGGTGAGTGATGGGAGTCGAACCCACGGCCTCCAGAGCCACAATCTGGCGCTCTAACCAACTGAGCTACACCCACCGCATCGGGACGCTATAAAGTTTTGCCCTAAGGCATGGCACGCCAGAAGGGACTCGAACCCCTGGCCTACTGCTTAGAAGGCAGTTGCTCTATCCAACTGAGCTACTGGCGCATGTCTGGATAGTGGAGCGGGCGATGGGAATCGAACCCACGTGACCAGCTTGGAAGGCTGGTGTTCTACCATTAAACTACGCCCGCATTTCCACGCTTTCAGCCGTTCAATATTATCATACGAATGCGGGATTTGTCAACCTTATTTTGCAAATGTGGGAAAAATTATTTTCAATATGCGCTTATATATGATATAGTAAGTTTCTCGAGCTTGAGAGGAAAACTCAGGAGGGCAACATGAACGATATACCTGCTTTTACCGAAGGCGGAGGAGTTTCAACTCTTATCCTGCGGGAAATACCATATAAAAAGACTGCTTTTATTATGGTCAGAACGTTTGACAGCGTGTCACTTGATGAGCATTTGCGGGAAGCGGCATCTTTATGCAGATTCGCCGGAGCCAAAGCCGTATTTGCTTCCGCGGAGGAAAAAGAGCTTTTTCCTGCCAGAGAGCCTGACTATAAAATGCTTCGCCTTTCGGCAGAGGCCTTGGCTGCCGAGGAGTCGTCACTCAAATATGAAGCCTTGGATGAAGGCAATTTGGAGCAGTACCTTGGGATCTACAACGCCTGCTTTTCGGATATGCTTTCCGCGGAAACACTTACTGAGAAGAAGATACGAAAAAATCTTGAAAGCAAAAGCCGTGAATGTATGCTGTATTACATAAAAGGAATGCCTGCCGCAATAAGTGATGTTGAGCCCATTGATGACGCGGTCATCCTCAATGCTGTCGGTGTACTGCCGGAATTTCGGGGCGGCTGTGGGTCCGAGGTCCTTCGAAATGTGATGGCAAGGGTATCGAAAAACGGCAGAAATAAATTATGCTTAGATGTTATGTCAACAAATATGGCGGCGTTAAAAATGTATTACAAGCATGGATTTAATTTGGAAAAAGTACTTTCTTGCTGGTATCGAATCCTTTGACCCCCACTTTAGACCTGAAAACAGTTGATTTTTATGACCAGACACTGTTTTGCGACTTCATTCATCTTGACATATCAGGTGGCGCTGTGTATTATATATGTAAACTAAACACAGTGTCAACCTGCGATATGATGAAAGGATGTTGAAATTTATGGCGTCTTCAGTATTTTTGAGTCTGCCCAAGGAAAAACAGGAACTGGTGGTAGCTTCCGCGCTCAAGGAGTTTTCTGCCCAGCCCTATGATAAGGTTTCAGTATTTCAGATAGCAAAAAGAGCCGGTATCAGCCGTGCCGCGTTTTATTCCTACTTTACCGACAAGCAGGATGTTTATCGTCATATAATCAACAGCATCTTCAAGGGGTTCTGGGATTCCGTGGCTGCCAAAGGCGGCGCCGATATCACAGAGCTTCCTTTGGTGATGTTTGACTTTTTTTATCGCTTTAAATTCACCAAGACTCAGGATTTCATAACGCAGCTCGTCGCAAACGCCAAGCCCGATACCATGGAGGTATTTCTGGCGTTTCTGACCAAGGGCGACAAAAACAAGTATATCGCTGCTGAAACTGTGGAACGTACCAGGATCTGCAATGATGCGGAGCTATTGGATGTTTGCACTTTGATGGCAACCGCTGCCATCTATTCATTGAAAGAGTATTACGACAGCGATCTGGACCCCAGAACTGTCAGAGACAGGCTTGAAAGAAAAGTCATGTTCCTGACCTTTGGACTGGTGGACTGATTTTTCGGAGGATCCAACATTGGACATTAACAAAGATATGGTGGAACAGCAGCATCTGGATATGATCCTGTCTGTTATCCGTGACCGACTGAAAAAACTGAATATCACAGCAGAAGAAAGCATGGCAGCAGTAATGGAGCAGAAAAAGACCATGTGGCGGGATCTGTACGAAATGGACCGCAGAGACATGGTTTTTGCCAAGGAAGAGATAAATGCCGGCATTGACGCGGCGCAAAACGCCGAGGCTCAGGCTGCTGTTTATGGAAGACTGCTCAGCTCTCCCTATTTTGGACGCATCGATTTTACCGAAGAGGGAATGGATGGAGCGACTTTTTACATAGGGCTTACGGGTCTTCGCGGCGAAGATGTGGTGGACATCCTTGTTTATGACTGGCGTGCTCCGGTAAGCTCCATGTTTTACGATTATGATGTAGGTCCCGCTTCCTATGAAGCTCCCGATGGCGTTATCAGCGGCGAGCTGACTATGCGCCGCCAGTATAAGATAAATGACAGCAGGCTGGAATTTGTACTGGACAGCGATGTTAAGATAGACGACGATATTCTTCAAAAGGAGCTGAGTCGCAGCGCCAGCCCCAAGATGAGAAATATTATCGCGACCATTCAGCGTGAACAGAACAGGATAATCCGTGCCAAAGCCGGAAAGTCCATGATCGTTCAGGGCGTGGCGGGCTCGGGAAAAACTTCCGTTGCTCTGCACAAGGTGGCATATTTGCTGTATAACCAGAGAGGTAAGATCACCTCCGACAACCTGCTTATACTTTCGCCCTCCAAGGTGTTTTCGGACTATATCTCCGGTATCCTGCCTGAACTGGGCGAGGAAAACGTTGCTGAGCTGAGCTTTGACGCTCTGGCAAGAAACGAGATAGGTGACTGGACAGAGTACGAGGACCGCTGGGAACAGCTTGAGTTTATCCTTGCGGGCGGCGACCCGGTGAGAGTCAGGGAAATAGAGATAAAGGGCAGCTCCGAGTTTGCCGGCTGGCTCAAGGAATACTCCGATGAGCTGCTTACAACAAATTTCAGAGCAAAGACCTTTGTTTACAGTGACGAGCGATTTGAGCCGGAATGGTTCAATGACCTTTTTTACAACCGCTGGAACACCCAGCCCTTCATGATCCGTATAAAGTGGATGAAGGAGCGGCTGTTCGATGAACTGGAGCTGCGGCTTTCTCAGCAGAAAGAAAAGAAAAAGCCCGGCAAAAGAGCCGAACGTGCCATTGATAACGCCATAGACAATATGATACGCTGCAGCGATGTGCTTACTCTTTACAGCAAGTTCATCGACTGGCTCCGTGATAAGGGATACGCCGATCTGCAGCCTGTTGACCCGACTGCCAAGCTGACCTATGAGGATACCTTCCCGGTGGTGCTGCTGAAATACTATAACCAGGGCTCCAACGATTTCAGCAGAATAAAGCATCTGGTCATCGATGAAATGCAGGACTACAGTCCTTTGCAGTATGCCATCATCGACTATCTTTTCAAATGTCCCAAGACCATTCTTGGCGATATAACCCAGAATCTCAACCTTCATTCCGGAATCCGCAGTCTCGGCGAATTCTCCGGAGAGCTGGGAGATATAGAGATCATGCGACTCAACAAGAGCTTCCGCTCTACCATGGAGATCGCCAATTTCAGCAATGCCATCTGCCCGGTGGAAGGGTTTGACGTAGTGGAACGTCATGGCGAAGAGCCTGAGATCCGCAAGCTGGATGACCATGAAGCCGTTGTGCAGGCAGTCATTGATGAAGTCGCCAGGGCAAGGGAAGACGGTCACGCTTCTGTGGGCATAATCTGCAAGACACTGGAAGAGGCTGAATCTCTTTACAGTGAAATTTCCGAGATACCCCAGCTGGACTTCCTGGGACCCTACTGCGATACCTTCAATCAGGGCGCTGTGATCACCACCTCCTACATGGCGAAGGGACTGGAATTTGACGTGGTCATCGTACCTGACGCTTCAAAAGAAAACTTCAACAGCGAATGTGATCGCCAGTCGCTGTATGTGGCTTGTACAAGAGCGCTGCACCGGCTGAGACTGTTCTATACCGACGAACTGACACAGCAGGTTCCCGATCCTGACAAATAAAGAAAAACTCCCTCTGATGAGGGCAATGCCATTAAGATTAAGAGAAAACTGTCATTTCGAACCGAGCGTAAGCCTGGTCAGCAAATCTGACCAATGGAGAAATCCCCTTTTTAAGATGGGGATCTCTCCGTCAGCTGAGCTGACGTTCGAGATGACAGCTAATCTTAAAGACATTGCTCTGATGAGGGAGTTTTTTACTTCATCTGCAATTGTTTGGTGGCATAGTGGTATGCCATTTTAAAGTCGTCCAGTTCCTTGTAGCACTCTTCAAGCATGGCATACAGACCGGACATGAACTGATGGGAACCGCTGCCTTCGGAAAGCTCCTCGGCCTGACGGAGCTGGGTGACGGCAGTAAGGTAATTGCTGCGCCGCAGCTCCAGTTTTGCTTTGAGCATCAAGTATTCAGGCTCGAAACCGGCAGATATCTTCATTATCTGCTCCATCTGATCCGCGGCGGCATCGGTATCGCCAAGGTGGATGAAATAATCAGTCATCATAAGACGGTACATTTCGCCCAGACCCTGATCGCGGTATGCCTCGTGGTATTCCGCAATGGCTTCATCAAACCCGTCGCCTATGGCAAGACGGCACTTCGCAATAAAGAGGAAAACTTCGGTCTTGAACGCGGGGAAACTGTACATTGATTTCTGATTGTAGTAAACTGCGTCCTCTGCCAGAGACTGAGCCATGGAAGACAGACCGTCTTCCAGCTTTTTTTTAGCCAGAGCGTAAGCGGCGTAGGATTTCAGCAGCAAGACTTCGTCGGCATATCCGCTGCCTTCGATATCCACACCGTCCAACAGCTCCAGAGCCGTCTGATAATCGCGGTCACGGTAAGCGGCGCGGGCTCTGTCTACCGCTTCGGGTGTAAGCTCATCGCCGCCGGTGTCGGACATGAAGTAGCCTGCGGGAAGCCCCAGCGCAGAGGCAAGATATTCCAGCGTTTTAACTGATGGCGTGGCGCTGTCGTTCTCTATCTTTGACAGCATATTTCTTGTAATATAGTCGCCCACGACTTCTTTCTGCGTCATATTTCGCTCAAGCCGGGCTTCTTTGATTTTTTGTCCAAGGGTCATATTTGAAGCTCCATTCATCACGGAAAGTAACTGTAAATTACTGAAATAATATCACACGATATTAACATTTGCAACCGTTTGCGGGAAAATTGTTGATTTTTTAGCGGCAGGAGGTGACGACACTTCATAATATGTTGACAAACAGAAGCAAAAGTTTTATAATTCCAGTAAATTTTATTTACGATTGTGAAGTGATCAAATGAATCGGATAGGTATGAAGGAAGCTTCAAAGCAGTGCATAAGAGACTGCTCGTGTCAGCCCTATGTGATGACGTTGATATATTTTGTCATTGTATGGGCGATCAACGCTGTGGTCACCGCTGTTTCCAGCGGTTCCATTTTTGACGCTGCATTTATTGAAAGCGCAGTGGATATGGACTTGATGGATATGTTTGATTCGGGCATACTGGGCGCGGTATCTCAGAAAAACTCACTGGTCATGATGGTGAATATCCTCAGTTCTCTGGTGTTGGCTGTTCTTGGAGCGGGATTTTCCAACTTCTGCCTGCGCCTTTCCAGAGGGTGTGCCAAAGGGTTCGGCGATATTACCGAAGCTCTTAGCTATACCGGCAAGCTGATATGGCTCACCATCCTGATAAACGTTTATGTGTTCCTCTGGTCCATGCTTTTTGTTCTACCCGGTATCGTTGCGTCTTACAGATATTCCATGGCGTATTATGCGCTTATGAACGACCCGAGACTTTCTGCGACTCAGGCGCTGGAGGTCAGCAAGCAGATCACAAGTGGGCACAAAATGGAACTGTTTGTACTTGACTGGAGCTTCTTTGGCTGGCATCTTCTGTGCAATCTGACTTTTGGAATACTGTACATCTGGAAGCTGCCCTATATGGAAACCACCAAAGCCCATGCCTTTAACTGGCTCATGAGCCTGCGTTATCCTCCCGTTGACAACGGATATGACGACAGCGGCTATCAGGGACCCGAAATACTGTAAAGTCGGCGAAGGACAACAGACGGTTTGCTTCGTGCCGTTACTATATAAAATTTATCGCCATTTCTTTCCGCGCTGCTGCGGGAACAAACATATTATGAACACAGCGAACGGTATATTTTCTGCTTAACGACATAAAACAAATATGAAACACATATGGAGGTGTGGTCATGCCTATCAACTTTGGAGGTTTTCAGTTCGATCCTCAGACCGGTTCTTTTAACCAGCAGGCTGAAGGCACTGTTCGACCGGAAAAACCTGTGCCTGAGTCAAAAAAACCGCTGGGTCCTACGCCTGTAAGATTTCTTCTCAGCTTGTTGATAACAGCTATAGTGGGATTCGTGTATTACTATTTCAACCTGCCTGCCATCAACATCCACGACAGAAGCTTTTACAGCTTTATTATCCTGCTTCTTGTGGTGTTCAGTGTTGTGATGCTGATAACCAGCGGATTCCGCGGAACTGGTCATGACTATGTGGAGCGGGTCAAAAAGTATTATAAGATCCCCGTTATTGTTGTGGCTGTGCTTATCGCGGCTATCCTTGTCGGTTCAGTGGCGGGATGGGTAGTGCTTAGAGCGGACGCGTATTCAAAACTGCTTACCGTTGAAAACGGCGATTTCGCCGCAGAGGTTACAGAGATATCCTTTGACCAGATCCCCATGCTGGACAGTACCTCTGCCAATGTTCTGGCAACAAGAAAGCTGGGTGAACTGTCTGACCTTGTATCCCAGTTTGAGGTCAGCAATGTTTCTGCCCAGATAAATCTCAATGATAAGCCGGTTCGTGTAACTTATCTGAATTACGGCGACTTTTTCAAGTGGTTCAACAACCAGAAAAACGGTATTCCTGCCTATGTTGTTATAGATATGGTGACTCAGGAAGTCACTGTCCGGCGCATAGACGAGGGTATCAGATATTCTCCTTCTGAGCTTTTCTTCCGCCGTATCGACAGATACCTGCGGTTCAAGTATCCCACCATGATGTTTGACGATATCAATTTTGAGGTGGATGAGGAAGGACGACCCTACTGGGTGGCTTCCGTCTACACCAAGACCATCGGTCTTTTCGGCGGTGATGATATCGTTGGCGCCGTGCTGGTAGACGCCGTTACCGGTGAGACTACCTATTGTGACATTACGGATGTTCCCACATGGGTAGACCGTGTATATTCCGCTGAGCTTATCATGCAGCAGTATGACTATCACGGACAATACAAAAACGGGTTTTTCAACTCCCTGTTCGGTCAGCGTGACTGCACCGTTACTACCGATGGATACAACTATATCGCTCAGGATGATGACGTTTGGGTATACACCGGTGTTACATCCGTAGGCGGAGACGAAAGCAATGTGGGCTTCATCCTCGTAAACCAGCGCACCAAGGAAGCAAGGTACTATTCCTGTGCCGGTGCGGAGGAGTATTCTGCCATGTACTCCGCTCAGGGTGCGGTACAGCAGTATAACTACAACGCCACATTCCCGCTGCTTTTGAATATATCCGGTCAGCCCACCTATTTCATGGCGCTGAAGGATACATCTTCGCTGGTCAAGATGTATGCTATGGTAAATGTTCAGCAGTATCAGATAGTTGCCACAGAGTATACTGTGGAAGCCTGTCAGGAAAAATACCATCAGCTGATGGTGGAAAACAATATCGTTGATGAGGAAGAACTCACCTCTGAGCCTGAGGTAACCGTTGAATACGAAACTGTCACCGGTGAGGTAGATGAAATACGCTCTGCCGTTGTGGATGGCAATACCGTGTACTATATCCGCCTTGAGGACAGCGATGTTTATTACACCATCAGCGCACGGAACGCTCCGGCTGTCGTAATACTCGATGAAGGTGACGAAGTGACAGTTACCTATGCGCCCGCCGAAGGCGAGATAGTGGCTGCGGAAACAATAAAATAAAAAGATACAGGCTGTCATTCCGATCACTGCGCCGCAATGTTTGGAATGACAGCTTGTTTAGGTTTTATGGCTGTGATAAAATAGACCTGAAGAAAAAATGAAAAGGAGATCAACCATGAACAACAGACTTGAAATTGAACTGGACACTCTGGAAACAGGATTCCCCATTCAGTATGAGCAGGAGACCATGCCCGACGGCGCGGTGCGCACCATAAGCGTTTGGAACCCTGAACGGCTGGCTGCAATGGTCGAATATGTAAAAAACAACATCGATGCCGCAGGCAAAGATGTTGTTTATAAAGGTATCGTATCCTGCTGGATTATGCAGGCTGTGGAAAACGTTATGGAGCCGCATCGGGCGTTTCATGTTACCGCGTATCTCGACGGCAAGGAGGTAGAGATGAAGGCGCTGCCCATCGGTGAGCCTGATCCCAAAGCCGGACTGGAGTTTGAGTTTTACGAAGACGGCGAAGATCTTTATATTTGCGTTACCTGCGATGATCAGAGCATTGATTATCACAATTACGATGTGGAGCTTTTCAAATACGCCAAAGCGCCTCCTATACCGGAGGGCAAAAACGTGTATCTCCGTGTCAAGGGCGCTACCTGCTGTATCCTGACACTGGCAAAGACTTACCAGCCCTTCTGCAAAAGCCTGCATATGTGGGCGTTCCATGATAATTTCAAAAATCGCCGTGAAGGTCAGGGACAGATATACGGCTGCGCCTATACCACGACCGATGAGCATAAGCTGGGCGTGCTGGTGGAGCGGGAAAGATAGTCAGAGGGTCATAAGGTGGTCGCGGGCTTCGGAAAGGATCCGTTTTGAACTTTCGTATTGAAACGCTGCCATGGCGGTATCATAGTCCATCAGGTGTATCTCGGATATTTCCCTGTCCTGCGATGAAGGCTGCTGACCATGGTATTCAGCGAGGAAATAAATGATATCCTTTATGATGTGCGGACGACCTTCTCTGGTAAGTGGGTGAGAGTCGGTCGTTCTGAAGTCCGGCAGCAAAGTGACAGACAGACCGGTCTCTTCTTTGATCTCCCTGAGGGCGGTATCCTGCTCGGTCTCGCCTTTTTCCATATGCCCCTTGGGGAATCCGTAGTATCCCAGAACGTTTTTTATGATAACGAATCTGATATCGCCGTGTTCCCGGGTGAACACGACCGCTCCGCAGGATTTTTCTTTTTTCATTATATGTCGTTCTCCTTTGGGGTGAGAAACTTGCTGGTTGCGTCAATGAAGCATTAGCGGTGTTGCTCAGCTTATATTAGAAGCTTTAAAGTGTCAATAACATAATCTGTAATGTCCTGAAAGTGTGATCCGACATCTGAAACATCCTTGAGATATTTGTAAGCAGTCATATCAAAACGGTATCCGGTCATTACGAATTTGTCAAAAATAAGTTCCAGCCAGTATTCTGTTTCGTAACATTCTTTGATGGATTTGATCCGTCCGAACGGACGAATTAAA
>CAZIPP010000045.1:0-12029 GCA_964541215.1 uncultured Oscillospiraceae bacterium | reverse complement strand
GCACTTCTGGCAGGTGCATACTCTCCTTCTGGGGGGCTCCAGCTCGCCGGTAAAGTAGGGCTTCATGGGAGCCATGCCGGAGTTGATTATAAGCAGTGAATTGTCGTTCTGAGGGATAAGTGAAAAGCTGGGGAGACGAAGATGTCCCTTGGATTCAAAGAAGGACAGAAACATCTCTCGAAGCTCGTTTACACCATAGTTTTTCATGTGTTTTACGTTCCTCCTGAATGTAAGTAATCGATTCATTTAAGGGATATTTTACAAATAAAGCCTTCGCATGTCAATAAAAGTAATAAAATAGACAGTTACTTTATTTGTCCGACTGACGCCGGAGTATGGAAAGGGGAGGACACTGAAACGGAAGTTTCGTGTGTATCTCCATTTCGGGGTGAGGGCAGTAATCGATATCCTCGCCCGCGGCATTTTTCATTTCACCGACGGTGAACACAGTTGGCGGACCGGATGGGGTCAGCAGTTCCAGCGTATCGCCTTTCCAGAATCGATTGCGCTGGGTCAGAACCGCGTTACCGTCGCTGCTGCACTTCGCAACATAAGCGACCACATCCCAGTTTCTGATATATTTTGAGTCAGAGTAATACTGCATCCGACCGTCATCACCGAAGTAAAAGCCGGTGGAGTAATCCCTGTGACTTACCTTGTTTACCTCATCCACCCAAACAGGGTCAAGAGGCTTGCCCTCGAACACTTCGTCAATGGCGTGGCGGTAGGCATTGGTGACCACTGCCGCGTAGTATGCGGACTTCATGCGCCCTTCTATCTTCAAACTGGATATGCCCGCGTCATAAAGCTCACGCAGATGCTCTATCATGCACATATCCCGGGAATTGAGGATGTGGGTCCCGCCATCTTCAAAGATCTCATAGTATTCGCCGGGACGTTTTTCTTCCATCAGATAGTATTTCCATCTGCATGGCTGAGCGCATTGACCGCGGTTGGCATCACGCCCGGTCATATAATTGGACAGCAGGCATCGTCCGGAAAAAGAAACGCACATGGCGCCGTGGACAAAGGCTTCTATCTCAAGCTCTTTTGGCGAGCGTTCACGAAGCACACGAATTTCGTCAAGACTAAGCTCGCGGGCAAGTACCACACGGCTGGCACCCATATCGTACCAGGCGGAAGCGTTGTCGTAATTGGTTATGCCTGTCTGAGTGCTGACATGGAGCTTGACATCAGGCGCGTATTTTTTAGCTGACATGAACACGCCAAGGTCGGCAACGATAAGGCTGTCTGCCCCGGCATCGTTCAGCATTTCGAGGTAAGCGGGCAGCTTGTCTACCTCGTCGTTTCTTGGCAGGGTGTTGCAGGTAACATACACTTTAACGCCGTGTTCGTGGCAGTAGCCGATAGCTTTTTTGATGTTTTCATCATCGAAATTTCCGGCGGATGCCCGCATACCAAACACCTGCCCGGCAAGATAAACGGAGTCAGCGCCGTAGTTGACGGCCATTTTCAAACGCTCCCAGTCACCTGCGGGAGCAAGAAGCTCAGGTTTATTCAACATCTGTTTCCTCCTGTTCAAGACTGAGCAGGAATTCGGTGTGCTCTTCGGAAGTTCTCGAGAAATGATGAGAGCCATCGGTATCCAAAGCGTAGAAATAATAGTCTGTATCATCGGGATACAGGGCTGCCCGGATGGAAGCAAGACCGGGATTGGCGATAGGACCTATGGGAAGCCCTGCATTTTTGTAAGTGTTGTAAGGACTGTCTATGCTCAGGTCATCGTAGGTCAGAACTTCCTTGCGTTCAGCCAGAATATACTGGATGGTAGCGTCTATTTTAAGCGTGGGATAAAGCTTGCTGATAAGACGGTTGTGGATAACGGAGGATATCTTGCTGCGTTCGGAGTTGTTGGCTGCCTCTTTTTCGATAAGGGAGGCTATGATAACAACATCGTGCATGTCCACCATGTGTTCTTCGATATAAGCAGCCAGCTCTTCTTCGGGATAATGTCCCTCATATGTTTCCATTATCTTGTCTTCGATATATGCGTTCAGCGCATCTATTCTGGAAACAAGGTCTTCATCGAATTTGCGGTTGAAGTTTGCGAGGAATTTGTTGATAACAGATTCGGGATCTTCATCAACGTAAAAATCATAGGTGTCGGGGAATAGATAACCTTCAAGGCGGTTGTATACGCCCAGTTCAAGATTTTCAAGGAAGTAGTAATCAAAATCATAGCTTGCCGCTGTCTGAGAAAGCTCGGATACCGTGGCAACACCGTTTTCTTCCAGAAGCTCGAAGATCTGCTGCTGTTCATAACCTTCGGGAATGACCACCGTAACTATTTCGCGACCTGCGTCATAGTTGACCATACCAAGTACCAGGGCGCGGTAGTCATAAACCTTGTTTAGCTCAAAGGTGCCGGTCTCTATCTTTTCATCGGCGTTGGAAAACCATCCGTAAAGCCTGAAAAGCCAGGGATATTTGATGAGATCCTGTTCCTTTAGCCTGCGGGAAATGGAGCCCATGCTGTCCAGATCGGTAACGGTGAAGGATATCGTCTCGTCTTCACCTGTAAGAGCCAGAACATCATCGGCAGCAGCCCATACAAACACTGCAAGGACAATAGACGCGGCAACAACGCACACAACATAAAGCAGAGCGCGGATGGAAGAAGGGATAGATCTGCGTTCACGTCTGGGGCGGCGATGATCTTCCTCATCGTCAGCGTCGTCCGCTTCTGTCTTGTCGTCGTAATAGCTTGTAACAAAGCTGAGCTCATCCTCTCCGGCGTACTGCACTTTAAGGTTTTTTCGGTTTTCCGCAAGCGCAGCTTTGTCGTATATTTTTAAATCGCTGTCTTCTTCATCCTGAAGCGGAAGCTCCGGCTCGGATAAATCGGGAGCAGAGTTCTCCGGTTCGGGCGGTATGTCCACGGGAGCAGAGGAAGACTCTTCCTTCAGCTCTGCGTAGAGATCGTCGCCAAGAAGATCCCGGAGAAAATCATTGCTGTTGTCGGGGTTAGACATGTTGTCCTCCAATTATCTGAAACACTGGATAAGTCTGCTTTCGGTGGCAATAAAGTCCACCGGAAGGTCATATTCGTCCCTGGGGATGCTGTCGCTCAGCCTGCTTTCAAAGCAAAGCCCTATGGTCTGCCCCATGTAGCCCGCAAGATACCTGTCGTAGTATCCGGCGCCGTGACCCATACGGTACCCCGAAAGGTCAAAGGACAGGGCGGGAACAAGTATCAGACCGATATCCTCACGGGAAACTGTCGGAAGCTCCTCAGATGGCTCGGGTATGCCGTAACGCCCCTCTTTCAGATCATCGAAAGAGGTTATCAGCCGGGCATCCATGATGCCTTTGCCATAGGTCATGGGAAGGCACAGCCGTTTGCCATCGGCAAGAATACGTTCAAGCAGAGGAACAGTGTCAGGCTCGGGCTCAACACCGTAAAAGGCAAGTACTGTGGAAGCTCTGCTGTAGCTTTCCGAGCAGAGGATGATCTCTGTCATGGCTTCGCTTCCTTTGGGACGTTCATTGCCAAGAGCGCGAATGCTCTGGCGAAATTCTTTTTTGGATGTCATATCAATAGACCATGAAATGCATGATGGTCTTTTTCATGGAAGAATCGATAAGCGTCTCAACGATGGCAAGACCAAAATCAACAGCGGCTGCTGGAGCCTGACCGGTAATGAATTTGCCGTCCACAACAAATTTTGCACCCTGCTGCATCACCGCACCGCCCATATCGCCTTCCATGCCGGGATAGCAGGTAGCTTTTACGCCGTCCAGCCAGCCGCGTTTGCCCAAAATGGTGGGAGCTGCGCAGATAGCGGCAACGTATTTTCCGTTGTCGATGGCATTCTTGATGGCATCCATGGCAGCGGGAGAGGCTTCAACATTGTTAACGCCGTCCAGACCACCGGGGATGATGACCATATCCATGTTTTCAATGTCCATCTGATCAACGGTGATGTCGGCCTGAATGTTGATGCCATGAGCGCCCTCTACAACAAGGCTGCCAACGCCAACATACTGGGCTTCCATTTTTGCGCGGCGGAGTATATCCATAGGCGCAATAGCTTCTATTTCTTCAAAACCTTTAGCCAAAAGCAAGTAGATCATTTTATTATCTGTCCTTTCTTTCTTTAAAAGCTGCCACAACAGCTTTCCACAAAAACTTGGGCAGCCTCAACATACGTTTGAACCGCCAGGGCTCTTTGATAAGGCGGTAGAACCATTCAAGTCCGAGCTTGATGAATATGTCCGGCGCCCGCTTTACTGTTCCCGCATAGCCGTCCAGTGAACCGCCAAGACCGATCATCAGCTTTGCTCCGGTCTCGTGCTGGTGGTCACGGATCCACAGTTCCTGCTTCGGCGCGCCAAGACAGACGAATACGCAGTCTGCGCCGCTTTGACGTATATCTTCAATTATGGGCTTGTCATCGGTAAAATATCCATCGTGGCAGCCGCATATGATAAGCTCCGGTATTTCGGCGGTCAGCTTTTCCGCGGCAGCCTCCGCTATTCCCGGTTTGCTTCCGAAAAGATAGAGCTTTTTTCCGGAATCTGCCATGCGATTCATCAGAGCTTTGGCAAAATCAATACCGGCGACCTTTTCCTTCAGCGGTCTTCCAAGGATGCGGGAAGCATAAATAACGCCGATACCATCCGGCAAAACAAGCCCCGCACCGTTAAGAATATCAGCATAATCGCTGTTGGAAAGGGAATCGTATACTATTTCGGAATTAGGAGTGACCACATAGCCTCCGCTTTCTGAGCAAAGCAGTTCATAGCCTTTGGCAACAGCTTCATCAAAGGTCACGTTATCAAACCCTATACCAAGAATATCAACGCGCATCGACATACCTCTAATTAAATATAATTAAATAAACATTACCCGTTATTTTACCATAGAATATAGTATTTGTCTACATTTGATGGCTCACCTGTACATGCGAAATAAAATTGACTGTGGCGAAATGACGCACCGAAAACCACAGTCGGCATAGTATGGAAAAGGTAAAGTCCACGGCACAGCGCCATGGACCGAACCCTAAAACAAATTCAGGAGGTTATATTATATGGCCGATAAGGTTTGCGCCGGTCCGGTCGATACCGGTTTTGCCGGCTCTGCTGACGCCATCAAGGAAGCGGTCTGCATACATACCAAAAAGATCATGGATGCCTGCAGAGACAAGGACTGTATCGAGGATCTGAGAGTATTTTTCACCAACGAATGCCAGCAGCTCATCAATTCAGCCACAGGCATCAGAGCAAGAAGCGCTGAACTGCTGTATGTGAGCATCGATGTGGAATCTGTGCCTTTCAACAGAGGCTTCTTCTCGGTTGATGTGCAGTTCTTCTATCGTATTACCGTGGAAGCTTTTGTAGGCAGCACCCGACCTGTAACTATTTGTGGTCTTGCGACCTTTACCAAGAGAGTACTGCTGTTCGGCAGTGAAGGCTCCGCAAAGATATTCTCCAGCAAAACATCCCTTGGCGAGATGGACTGCCAGAAAATGATGAAGACCAATATGCCTGTAGCCTATGTAGAGGCTCTTGATCCGGTACTGCTGGAAGTCAAACTGGCGGATGTATGCGGCGTGAGCGGCGATAACAACTGCTGTTGCAATAACTGCTGCAACAATTGCTGCTGTAATAACTGCTGCAATAATTGCTGTGAAAGCGATCTGTGTGAACTGCCTTCCTGTGTGTGCGGCTGCTTTGAAGATACTCTGGTCAGCAACTGCGAGGGCAAGCGCGTTCTGGTAACTCTTGGTCAGTTCAGCATCATTCGTCTTGAAAGAGACACTCAGCTGCTCATCCCCAGCTATGATTACTGCATTCCCAACAAGGACTGCACTGCCATCAGCGGAGCGGAAGCCGGTACTGCCTGCGAGATATTCGACAGCATCAGCTTCCCCACAGCGGAGTTTTTCCCGCCCTCTGAGTGCGAGCTCAATGACTGCGCCAACGGGACTGTTGCCGGTGTTACCGGCAGAACTTCCTGCGGCTGCTGCGGCTAAAAGAACAGTTACTGAAAGCATAGCAACTGCAAATAAAATGATGCAGCCGTTTGTTCGGCTGCATCATTTTGGCAGTAAAGAGTTATTCTGATTCGTAAGCTTCGGAAGAAACATAGCTTCCGACAGGCACAATGTTTATATAGCTTTTGCCTCTGCCAAGCTCCAGAGGAGAGCCGTCAAGCCTTGTATACACAAAGGGAGAATCATAGCTTGCCTTTGACCACTTGATGTATATAGCCTTGCCTCCGCAGGCAAATATACCGTTTCCGCTGCCCACAAGCTCAACTTCCTGACGCCCTTCCGTATCACCGGGGATCGCGTACTGGTTCGCAAACAGGATAAGTACATTGGTAGCGTAGACCTGCTTGTCGCTTTCGCCGTCCATATATGCTTCTCCGTACTGTTCGGCAGTGTAAACTCCGTAACTGGGCCAATAGGTAAATATGCCTGTTTTGTAGGTGGAAAACTCAACAGTAACAACTTCGGCTGTAACACCGGTTTCAGGTGTGCCGTCATCCACAAAAGTAAGTGACTGTGAAAAACCGTCCCGCAGCTCTGTGCGATACTGATGGTCGGCAACATATTCTGTCAGCTTTTCGCCCGAGGTAAACATGCTGTGTTCATAGCCGGCAGTATTGATGCGGTCCTGATCTCGCCAGAAAGCGCCTGCGGATAAGCCGTCGATGTTGTCCATGCCTCTGGAAGCTATCAGCTCATAAGCCTGAGGACTTCCACCGGCGTGAACGTGGATGGCATCGTGACCTTCAGCAATATCCAGATAATAGGATCTGGTGCTGCGGATGCTGCCGATATTGCCGACAGAAGAAAGATCCTGAAACACAGCAACCATTCTTGTTATGCCGCCTTCCGCGAGAACTTCATAAATGATGTCTGCCTGACGGATACCGTGCTGGGGAAGGGCGGCCTTCAGGTTATTTATCATAACGGCATAGGGACGGGTGTTCAGATACTTATCTGTTTTCATGGGAAGCCCCGTAAGAGGGTTGGGATTTTCTATAACAGTTTCAGGCTCAGGTTCCGGTTCGGCAGTAGGTTCAGGCTGAGCAATGATTTCCACGGTAGGTTCCGGTGAAGCTTCCGGCTTGGGAGTTTGTTCGGGTGTTGGCTCCGGTGTGGCAGAGCTTTCCGGTAAAGGAGATGGAATTTCTTCCTCGTTGTTGTTGCCGCATCCTGTAAGCATAAAAGCCATAATTGCGCAAATAAGGAGCATACATATAAGTATAGTTTTTCTGGTTACAGTTTTCATATTATCACATCCTGTCGAAATCATTTTATATTTCAAAGGTCGGTATGTCAACATAATAAAAACTGCTTTTATATTTTGCTCTGATATGGTACAATAAGCCAAACCACTATATTTTGTGTTTACGAAAGGACGTACAGCATGGCAAAATATGAAAATCCATACAGTGAAATGGATATAATGCTGCTTATTCTGCTGGCAGCTTCGCGGATAAACCGGGCGCTGAGCTTCAGCGAGCTGTGGAATCTGGTCTTTGTTGATAACGAGATATCATATTTTGACTACTTTATGTGTCTGGATAAACTGGTCAAAAACGGTCAGATGGACAGGCTTGAAGGCGATATGTATGCAATAACCGATGATGGACGCAAAAATGGTGCGATACTGGAAGACAGGATCCCCAGGAAGCTCAAACCGCTTATCGAGCAGTCTACACGGGATCAGAAGGCAATAGAACGCCGTGAAGCCAGCATCAAGTCAGAGATAGAGCTGAGATCCAACGGTGAATATATGGTCACTTTGGGACTTGACGACGGAGTAGACTGTATTTTCAGGTTGTCACTGGTGGCGCCTACCGCAGAAAGCGCTGACGAGATAAAGACCCGCTTCCGAAAAAATCCTGAAGCTATCTTCTCGGATATCCTTGCCAGCATTTTCAAGGAGAGGGAAAACTGATACTTCGGGGATCTGCTGAACCAAAAATTCGTTTTACATTTTTCGACTTTATTCACAGCCATACACATGATATAGATTGAACGGTCAGGTTTTATCGGCACATATTGACTCAGTAAAAATGGCAGAATATGCTGTCGAATAATGCGATATTTTTTACTGGAAATCTTGTAACTCCGGCGATAGATTATTATTCGTGTATTGAATATGTCGGAGGAAGAGAATGAAAGAATACCTTGCTGAGAAAAAGACAATAACGAAAACTGATGGAAGCGAGATCGAGGTTTCATACTTCATCGTTTCCGAAGAACTGACCGGAGAAGATGGTCAGCCGGTGTGCGAATGTTATGGCATAAGCCTGTGCAGCAGCTGCGGTGAACGCGCCATGGTGCGTACTGTTACCGTCAGTCTCAGGCAGATAGAGTCGCTGCTGCGTATGCTGGCGCGTAACGAAGTCCTGCCGATGGAGCTGAGTGAAGCCATCGAAAACTGCATAGATCAGCTTTGAAAAAGGACCTGCATAACTGCAGGTCTTTTTTATTTGCCGAAACACTAAATATTGTGTTTTTTTGTATTGTGTTTTGACGGAAAATGGTGTACAATGATTATTGATTAATTTACATAATGCAAAGGATTGATCATTATGAGATGCCCGTACTGCAGTTTTCAGGAAAGTAAGGTCGTAGACTCACGCCCGGCAGAAGAAGGTCAGAGCATTAGAAGACGTCGGGAATGCCTTTCATGCAATAAGAGATTTACTACATACGAGACGGTGGAAAGTTTGCCCCTGGTTGTCATAAAACGTGACGGAAGCCGCCAGACCTTTGACCGTGATAAGGTACTCATAGGCATGGTCAAAGCCTGTGAGAAGAGACCTGTGCCCTATGCGCAGCTTGAGTCTGCCGCGTCTGAGATAGAACAGTTTCTGCAGAACTCTCTTGATCGTGAAGTCAGCACCGAACGCATCGGCGAACTGGTAATGGATAAGCTGAAACCTCTCGATGAGGTATCCTATGTTCGTTTTGCGTCTGTATATCGCCAGTTCAAGGATATCAACAGCTTTATGTCCGAGCTTAATAAGCTCCTTGAAGACAACGGCTAAAATATATTGCTCAAGCTGGGGAGCTCCATCTGCTTCAGATGCTCCAGATACATAAGCATTTCAGAAGCTTGTGCTGTAAACTCAGCTGTTTCCTGCCATTTTGCCAGGCTTCTGAGGGAGGGGAGTCCTTCGGATATCCTGTCTGAAATGTTGTGGTTGATCACCATTCCAAGATAATCACTTTTTTCTGTCCAATATTCCGAGGCTTGGGAGCATCGCTCCTGAGCCTCGTTCCATTTACCGCTTTCGGCAAGGCTTACCGCTTCGCTTATAAATTCCGATGTTGTGTCCGTAAGCTTCCCCACATATATGGTGTTGGCGCAGCAGAAAACGATGATAGCCAGCAGCGTGGACACTGCGGATATGAGTTGCTTCAACTGTCATACCTCCTTTTTTTCAAAAAGGATGTTTCCTTTGGTATCGACCATAAGCAAATATACATCCCTGATACTTTGGACTTTGTGGGATTTGAGTTGTGAATGTACCCAGTTTTCGTCAAATCCGAGACTTCTCATGTTTTCAGACATCAGCCTGCCGTCATTTATAACAATGGCAGGAATTGGATCATCAGAGACCTTCAAACCCATGTCTTTGGCAGTGGGCGGAGAATCCGCGGCTTTTTGGATAACACTGAGCTGACCGTTTGTTTCCAGTATGGCATACTGGACTTTTTTGATGTCAGTCACAGACCATTGACGCAGAGACTCGGTAAGCTCGTCCAGAGTCAGCCTTGCCTTTTTCATCTCGTTTTGAATGATCCTGCCGTTTTTGATTATTACAGCCGGTCTGCCGCATATTACAGAACGGAATTTAACGCTTTTGTAGGATATGCAGGAAATAATGAATTCCAGAGATACAAGAGTCAATATGGGAACAACACCGCTGAGTATGGGGATAGCATAGTCCTGCATGGGTACTGCCGCCAGCTCCGATATCATTATCGTTACGACCAGTTCAGAAGGTTCCAGATCACCCAACTGGCGTTTGCCTGTCAGACGCAGAGCAACGATTATCAAAAAGTACAGGATCAACGTTCGTATAAAAGATACTACCATAAACACACAGCCTTCCTTTACCGGTTAGCATTTACGATTCGGCAGCAAATATACCGTTCATAACCGAACATTATAAGTACGAAAAGCTGATGTAATAACGATAGTAAAAATGCAGAAATACGTTGATATCAGGGTTATAGATATGGCAACTATTTAGAATTTACAACAGGTAAAAAATGTGCTAAAATTCAACCAAAGTAAAATAACACTTTATACTATTAACGGAGGAGATACTATGAAGCAGGATCTTATAGCAATCCTGGACCTTGGCAGCGAAGATAATTCCAGACTTGCCAGAGCGGTCAGAGCTCTCGGCGTTTACAGCGAGATCTATAATTTCGATATCACCGGGCAGGAACTTGACGCACTGGAAAACCTTAAAGGTATCATCGTAAACGGCGGTAAGAACAACGTGGTAGACGGCGAAGTTATCTACGCCGGAGACTGGGTATACGACTGCGGAATTCCCGTAATGGTCATAGATCATGCCGGCAGGAAGGCTCAGGATATGGACAAGCTTCCGGAAAGCGATGAAGAGCTTCAGGCAGCGCTCAAACCCTTTATCTTTGATGTCTGCAAGGCTGAAGCCAACTGGAACATGAAAAACTTCGTTGCCGATCAGGTGGAACTGCTTCGCCGCCAGATAGGCGACAAAAAAGTACTGCTGGCGCTGTCCGGCGGTGTTGACTCTTCTGTTGTAGCCGCACTGCTTATAAAGGCTATCGGCAGCAATCTTTACTGTGTACACGTAAACCATGGTCTGATGCGTAAGGGCGAAAGCGAAATGGTAGTTGAAGTTTTCAACAACCGGCTCAAAGCAAACCTGACCTATGTTGATGCATCCGACCGTTTCCTTACAAAGCTGGAAGGCGTTGCCGATCCCGAGCAGAAGCGTAAGATCATCGGCGCAGAGTTTATCCGCGTGTTTGAAGAAGAAGCAGGAAAGCTGGAAGGCATCGAATTCCTCGGTCAGGGTACCATTTATCCCGACATTGTTGAAAGCGGAACCAAGACTGCAAAGGTAGTCAAGAGCCACCACAACGTTGGCGGTCTGCCTGAAGACATGGAGTTCGAACTGGTAGAGCCTCTGAAGTACCTGTTCAAGGACGAAGTCAGAGCCTGCGGCGTAGAGCTTGGTCTGCCTGCTGAGATGGTTTACCGTCAGCCCTTCCCCGGTCCCGGTCTGGGTGTACGCTGCCTTGGAGCCATCACCCGTGATCGTCTGCACGCACTTCGCGAAGCTGATGCTATCCTGCGAGAAGAATTTGACAACTCCGGTCTTGGTGCCAGAGTATGGCAGTATTTCATCTCCGTACCCGATTTCAAGAGCGTTGGTGTAAAAGACGGCGCCCGTTATGAAGGCTGGCCTGCCATTATCAGAGCTGTCAACACTGTTGACGCTATGACCGCAGTTATCGAAGAAGTTCCTTACGAACTGCTGCATAAGATAACCTATCGTATCACCCACGAGGTCGAAGGCATCAACCGCGTGCTGTATGACCTTACACCCAAGCCCATCGGCACAATAGAGTGGGAATAAGTTCAGATTGACTTATAATATTTCTAATAGCAGGTAGTTTTTGAGCTACCTGCTATTCTTTGTTTTGCGCACATTATCGTGATACGGATAATAATCCCGTTGCCGACAATATGCATCAGCGGTCAGAGCTGGACTATCTGATCTACAATGACCCGGTAGCATACGCCGAGCTGATACTCAACGGCGATCCCGAAACCTATCTGAAAACTGTGACCGAATACAAGGCTTTGGATAGTTGACCACACGCAGCCCGTGGGAGAAAATCCTGCGGGCGGTAATTTGCACTCATGAATTTGTGAGATTATCTTGAAAAAACGTGGAAAGTGTACTATAATAATATTAAAATCTTTGTTGATGGAGAGATTTATTATGCCTGTGAGCTACGATAAGCTTTGGA
>CAZIPP010000044.1:0-12052 GCA_964541215.1 uncultured Oscillospiraceae bacterium | reverse complement strand
TCTGGATCAAGATCTTCCCCGACAAGCCCATCACCGAGAAGCCTGCTGAGACCCGTATGGGTTCCGGTAAAGGTTCCCCCGAATACTGGGTCGCCGTCGTTAAGCCCGGTCGCGTAATGTTCGAGATCGCCGGCGTATCCGAAGAAGTTGCACGTGAAGCGCTCCGCCTTGCCAGCCACAAGCTGCCCATCAAGACCAAGATCGTCATGAAGGCTGCGGAGACCGAGACAGAAAATGGTGGTGAATAAGATGAAGGCAAACGAAATACGCAACATGTCCACCGCCGAGCTGGAGGCGAAGCTCAGTTCACTGAAGAAGGACCTGTTTTATCTCAGACTCCAGCATGCAACCAATCAGCTTGATAATCCCGTAAAGATCCAGTCCGTCAAAAGGGATATTGCCCGAGTCAAAACTATACTTCGCGAAAAGGAGCTTCGTGCCGAAGCGTAAGGAGGTAGACCTGAATGGAAGAAAAAAGAGCTTTCCGCAAAACCAGGGTTGGCAAGGTCGTATCCAATAAGATGGACAAGACAATCGTGGTTGCGATAGAAGACCGTGTACAGCACGCTCTTTATAAGAAGATCGTCAAGAGAACCTACAAACTGAAGGCTCACGACGAGAACAACGAATGCAATATCGGCGATACCGTAAAGGTAATGGAATGCCGCCCCCTGTCCAAGGACAAGAGATGGCGTCTCGTCGAGATCACCAAGAGAGCCGAGTAAGGAGGTAACTTAAATGATCCAGCAGGAAACATATCTGAAGGTTGCCGACAATACCGGCGCCAAAGAAATCAAGACTATCCGCGTGCTTGGCGGTTCTAAGCGCAAATACGGCAACATCGGCGACGTTATCGTAGCCTCTGTCCGTAAAGCTGCTCCCGGCGGCACCGTAAAGAAGGGCGAGGTCGTCAAGGCCGTTATCGTCCGCAGCGCCAAGGGCGTTCGCCGCGCCGACGGCAGCTACGTTCGTTTCGACGAAAACGCAGCCGTCATCATCCGTGACGACAAAAACCCCCGCGGCACCCGTATCTTTGGACCCGTGGCCAGAGAGCTCCGTGAGAAGGACTACATGAAGATCCTCTCTCTGGCTCCCGAAGTTGTTTAATGGAGGGTACCGAACAATGAACAGTCTGAACATTAAGAAGGACGATAACGTAATCGTCATCGCCGGCAAGGACAAGGGCAAGACCGGTAAGGTCCTGGCTACTTCTCCCAAGACCGGTAAGGTCATCGTCGAAGGCGTAAACATGGCTACTACCCATGTTAAGGCCACCGGCCAGAACCAGCAGGGCGGCATCATTCAGAAAGAACTTGCCATGCCCGCCTGCAAGGTAATGCGCGTTTGCCCCAAGTGCGGCAAGCCCACCCGTGCAGCCCACATCATTCTTGCTGACGGCTCCAAGGCCCGTAAGTGCAAGAAGTGCGGCGAAACTATATAAGGGGGTAAAGCTAAATGGCACGACTCAAAGTTAAATACACTGAGGAGATCGCCCCCGCTCTGATGGAAAAGTTCCAGTATAAGAGCGTTATGCAGATCCCCAAGGTCGAGAAAGTTGTTGTAAACGTTGGCTGCGGCGCAGCTCGTGACAACGCCAAGATCCTCGAAGCTATTATCAACGATATCACTACCATCACCGGTCAGAAGGCCGTCGCCTGCAAGGCTCGCAAGTCCGTCGCTAACTTCAAGGTCCGTGAAGGTCAGTACGTTGGCGCAAAGGTCACCCTGCGCGGCGAAAAGATGTGGGAATTCCTTGATCGTCTGTTCAACGTGGCTCTGCCCCGTGTTCGTGACTTCCGTGGCATCAGCGCCAACTCCTTCGATGGACGCGGCAACTATTCCTTCGGTATCACTGAACAGCTGATCTTCCCTGAGATCGATTACGATAAGGTAGACGCTATCCGCGGTATGGATATCAACATCATTACCACCGCTCAGACCGACGAAGAAGCTCGTGAGCTGCTGAAGCTCGTAGGCGCTCCCTTTGTCAAGGCTTAAGCGTAGGAGGAACGATAATGGCTAAAAAATCTATGATCCTGAAGCAGCAGAAGCCTGCTAAGTTCTCCACCCGTAAGTACAACCGCTGCAAGATCTGCGGTCGTCCTCACGCTTATCTGAGAGACTACGGTATCTGCCGTATCTGCTTCCGCAACCTGGCCTACAAGGGTCAGATCCCTGGCGTAAGAAAAGCCAGCTGGTAAATCAATCAGTTATCGGTCATTCGACCGTGACAAAAGTACAGCGACAGGTCGCGTGGGGGCAGCATCGCCGCGGAAGCGGATGATGTGATCACCTCTAACGCGATACCTCGCTGACTAAACGGCTTCACCGCCGTAAACTCAACAGGAGGTAAAATCAATGCAAATCACCGATCCTATTGCGGATATGCTGACTCGAATCAGAAACGCCAACTCCGCAAAGCATGAAACCGTTGACGTACCTGCTTCCAAGATGAAGAAAGCTATCGCTCAGATTCTTCTTGAAGAAGGCTACATCAAGAACTTCCAGATCCTGGAAGGCAATACTCAGGGCGTTATCCGTATCACCCTGAAGTATCTGAACAACAAGGAGAAGGTCATCACCGGTCTCCGTAGAGTCTCCAAGCCCGGTCTGCGTGTATACGCCGGCGCTGAGGAGCTGCCCAGCGTCCTTCGCGGCATGGGTATCGCCATCATTTCTACTTCCAAGGGCATCATGACCGACAAGAAAGCCAGAGAAGCTCATGTCGGCGGCGAAGTCCTTGCGTTCGTATGGTAAGGAGGGTATTTAAATGTCTAGAATCGGAAGAATGCCTATTACCGTTCCCGCTGGTGTGGAAGTTAACCTCGATGGCACCCACATCACTGTAAAGGGACCCAAGGGTACTCTTGAAAGAGACCTGCATCCCGCAATGATCGTTGAGATAGACGCCGGTGTTATCAGCGTCAAGCGTCCCGACGATGCTAAAGAAAACCGCAGCCTCCACGGTCTGACCCGCAGCCTGATCAACAACATGGTCGTCGGTGTCACCGAAGGCTACAAGAAAGAGCTCGACGTCAACGGCGTTGGTTACAGAGCTCAGAAGGATGGCAACAAGCTGGTCATGAACCTCGGCTATTCCCATCCCGTAACCATGGAAGAGATCGATGGCATCTCCATCGAAGTTCCTTCCAACAACAAGATCATCATTTCCGGTATCGACAAGCAGAAGGTTGGCCAGTTTGCGTCTGAAGTCAGAGGTAAGAGACCTCCCGAACCCTACAAGGGCAAGGGCATCAAGTATGTTGACGAAGTCATAAAGCGCAAAGAAGGCAAGACCGGTAAATAAGAAAGAGGTGTGCCACAATGATAAAAAGACCCGATACTAATGCTCAGCGCAAACTGCGCCATAAGAGAGTCCGCGGTAAAGTCTCTGGCACGCCCGAGAGACCCCGCCTCGATGTTTTCCGCAGCAATGCAAACATCTA
This sequence comes from uncultured Oscillospiraceae bacterium, assembly GCA_964541215.1. Taxonomy (GTDB): domain Bacteria; phylum Bacillota; class Clostridia; order Oscillospirales; family Oscillospiraceae; genus SIG469. The sequence continues at coordinate 8,606 of CAZIPP010000044.1, read as the reverse complement.
TGCTCAGATCATTGACGACGTAAACGGCCATACTCTGGTTGCTGCCTCGTCCATCGAAAAAGGCTTTGAAGGCCCCACCGGTAACTGCGACGCCGCTAAGAAGGTTGGTCAGATGATCGGTGAGCGTGCCAAGGAAAAGGGCATCGAAAACGTAGTTTTCGACCGCGGCGGCTACATTTATCACGGCCGTGTGCAGGCTCTTGCCGAAGGCGCCCGCGAAGCCGGACTGAAGTTTTAAGAGGGAGGAGGAAACTGCACTATGGCTTACAATACTGGTAGAAATAATAACAATACCGCGGTCGAATCCGAATTCATCGAAAAAGTTGTTTCCATCAACCGCGTATCCAAGACCGTTAAGGGCGGCCGTGTAATGAAGTTCTCCGCTCTGGTCGTCGTTGGCGACGGTAAAGGCACCGTAGGCTACGGCCTCGGCAAAGCTTCCGAAGTTTCCGAAGCTATCCTGAAGGGCCTGGCTGACGCCAAGAAGAATCTTGTAAAGATCACCCTTTCCGGCACCACCATTCCCCACGAAGTCATCGGCGCTTACGGAGCCGGCAGAGTTCTGCTCAAGCCCGCATCCGTCGGTACCGGCGTCATCGCCGGCGGTGCTGTCCGTGCCGTTATGGAAGCTGCTGGCATCAGCAACGTCCGTACCAAGTGTCTCCGCTCCAACAATCCTCAGAACGTAGTTAAGGCTACCTTCGCCGGCCTGATGAGCCTGCGTGGACCCGAGGAAGTTGCCCGCATCCGCGGCAAGAGCGTTGAAGAAATCAAAGGTTAAGGAGGACTCTTAAATGGCTAATCTCAGAATCAAGCTTGTCAAGAGCCTCAATGGCCGTCTGGATAAGCACATTGCTACCGCAAAGTCTCTCGGACTGACCAAGATCGGTAAAGAGACCGTTCAGCCCGACAACCCCCAGACCAGAGGCAAGATAGCTAAGATCGGCTACCTGCTTCAGGTTACCGAAGAAGAATAATGGAGGTGCAGGTAAGATGAATTTACATGAACTTGCTCCCGCAGCTGGCTCCGTAAAGGACAGCAAACGTAAAGGCCGTGGTCATGGTACCGGTAACGGTAAGACCGCAGGTCGTGGCCACAAGGGTCAGCACGCCCGCAGCGGCGGCGGCGTCAGAATCGGCTTCGAAGGCGGTCAGATGCCCCTTGCCAGACGTGTCCCCAAGCGTGGCTTCAACAACATTTTTGCAAAACCCCTGGAAGCTGTTAACGTTTCCGCTCTGAAGGCTTTTGAGGACGGCGCTGTGGTTGATGCACAGGCTCTTCTCGATGCCGGCATCCTGACCAAGTGCGAATATGGTTTCAAGGTTCTCGGCGGCGGCACTGTTTCCAAGAAACTGACCGTTAAGGCTAATGCTTTTTCCGAGTCTGCCAAGGCTAAGATCGAGGAGGCTGGCGGAAAGGCAGAGGTGATCTAGAGTGATACAGACTATTCGTAATGCCTGGAAAATTCCTGAGCTGCGCAAGAAGATCCTTTTCACTCTGCTCATCCTTTTGATCTACCGTGCCGGTAACTGTGTTCCCGTACCTTTTGTTAATGTAGCTGCTCTGAGTGAATACTTCACCTATTCTCTTGAGAATACCGTTCTTGGTCTTTATAACGCCATGTCCGGTAACGCTTTTGCCAGCGCAACTATCTTTGCGCTGAGCATCCAGCCCTACATCAACGCCAGCATCATCCTTCAGCTTCTCTGTGTAGCAATTCCTGCTCTTGAGAGACTGTCCAAGGATGGCGGCGAAGAAGGTAAAAAGAAAATCGCAGCAATCACCCGTTACTCCACCGTAGGTCTCGGCCTGTTCATGGGCTTTGCCTACTGGCTCCTGCTCAAGAACGCAGGTCTTCTTACCGACGAAGGTGTCCTTCCGGCAATCGTTGTGATCATCTCCTTCACTGCCGGCGCTTCCCTGCTTATGTGGCTGGGTGAGCAGATTACCGAGTTTGGTATCGGCAACGGTATCTCCATGATACTGTTCGCCAGCATCATTTCCAGAATCCCCACCATGGTCAGCACCGCTATCACCAATCTGGCTGCCGGTTCCCTGAAGTGGTACGGAGTTCTGCTGATGGTCGTCGGTATCGCTGCTCTGATCCTCTTCATCGTTTTCATCAACGATGCAGAGCGCAGGATCCCTGTTCAGTATGCCAAGAGAGTTGTTGGCCGCAAGATGTATGGCGGTCAGAGCACCCATCTGCCCATCAAGGTCAGCATGGCCGGTGTTCTGCCTGTTATCTTCGCTCAGTCCATCGCTTCTCTGCCTGCTACCATCGCAGCTTTCTTCCCCGAACCCGAATCCGGATTCTGGAAAGGCGTTCTGAATGCGATTCAGAACACTTCCATCCCCTACATTATCGTTTATTTCTTCCTTATCATTGGATTCGCATACTTCTATACTGCGATCCAGTTCAACCCTGTTGAAATCGCCAACAATCTGAAGAAGAATGGCGGCTTCATCCCGGGCTTCCGTCCCGGCCGTCCCACTGCAGAATTCATCAACAGAGTTCTCAATAAGGTCACCCTGTTTGGCGCTCTGTATCTGGCTGTCGTAGCTATCCTGCCCATTATCGCTCAGAAGATAATCGGCGTTTCCGGTCTGTCCATCGGCGGCACCTCCGTCATCATCGTTGTAGGTGTTGCTCTTGAAACCGTTAAGTCTCTCGAAGCTCAGATGCTCATGCGTAACTACAAGGGCTTCCTCGAATAAATCGGAGGTTGAAAATGAAGATCATATTTCTCGGTGCTCCCGGCGCCGGCAAGGGAACACAGGCCGAAATAGTGGCCGAAAAGCTTGGTATTCCTACCATTTCCACCGGCAATATGCTCAGAGAAGCCATTAAAAACGGCACCGAGCTTGGTCTGAAAATGAAGCAGTACACTGATAACGGTCAGCTCGTACCCGACGATGTCATCATCGGCATCGTCGGCGAGCGACTGGCTCAGCCCGACTGCGAAAAGGGCTATATCCTCGACGGTATGCCCCGGACCATCGCCCAGGCCGAAGCTCTCGAGAGCATCGGCATCGAAATCGACGCTGCCATCTCCCTCGAGATCGAAGACGCTGTCATCGAAGATCGTATGAGTGGTCGTCGTGTATGCGAAAAATGCGGTGCAAGCTATCACGTAACGTCCAATCCTCCCAAGGCTGAAGGCGTTTGCGACAGCTGCGGCGGAGCTCTTGTCATCCGTAAGGACGACGCTCCCGAAACCGTTAAAGAAAGACTCAGAGTCTACCATGAGCAGACCGAGCCTATCAAGGGATTCTATGAAGCAAGAGGCAAGCTGAAACTGGTCAAGGGCGATCAGCCCATCGCCAGCGCTACCGCCGACATCATGGCGGCTCTTGGTGAGTAAGTATGATCCCGGTAAAATCCAATCGCGATATTGACCTCATGCGTCGAGCCTGTAAAATTACCGCGGCAGCCCGCGAGCTTGCGGGTGGTATGGTTCGGCCCGGCGTTACAACCCATGAAATTGACAAAGCAGTCCATGACTATATAGTCAGCCAGGGCGCAGTGCCGTCGTTTCTTAACTATAACGGTTATCCCGGCAGCGCTTGCATATCCATCAACGAACAGGTCATCCACGGTATCCCCGGAGATCGGGTGATTAAAGAGGGCGACATCGTAAGCGTTGATGTAGGCGCCTACATTGGCGGATTTCATGGTGACTGCGCAGCGACCTATGCAGCCGGAGCTATAGACCCGGAGGCGCAGAGGCTGATAGACGTGACTCGTCAGAGTTTCTTCGAAGGCATCAAATACGCCCGCCAGGGTTATCGAGTATCCGACATTTCACATGCCGTTCAGGTATATGTGGAAAACAACGGGTTTTCCGTAGTACGCAGCTTTGTAGGCCACGGTGTGGGTGAGAAGCTGCACGAAGAACCTGAAGTTCCAAACTTCGGCGCGCCCGGCCGGGGCCCCAGGCTCGTTAAGGGCATGACTTTGGCAATAGAACCTATGGTCAATCAGGGAACTTACGAAGTTAAGGTCCTCAAAGACCACTGGACAGTTATCACAGCCGATGGCAAACTGTCGGCGCATTATGAGAATACCATTTTAATTACCGACGGTGAGCCTGAAATACTCACCGTGTGTGAAGGTCTTTGATATGCAGCTGCAAAAAGCTGATATCGTCCTGTCTGTTTCCGGGCACGACAAAGGAAAGCTCTTCTTCATTCTTGCGATAGACGGAGGCTTTTGTATGCTGGCAAACGGAAAAGAAGGGCGGCGAGTTGATCGGCCGAAACGCAAAAGCGTGAAGCATCTGCAATTCGTAGACCGGTACGACTGTGAAACGGCGCAGAAGCTCCTTGAGGGCAAATGCGTGGAAAACTATGAGCTAAGACGTGACCTTGCAAGATTTTGCGAGAGCCGGAAAATACCAAGGGGGTAAAAAAGCTTGGCTAAAGACGACGTTATAGAACTCGAAGGTGTTGTTACGGATGCCCTGCCCAACGCGATGTTTACTGTCGATATAGGCAATGGACACACAATCCTGGCACACATTTCCGGAAAGCTCCGGATGAACTTTATTAAGATCCTGCCCGGAGACAAGGTGACCGTTCAGATGTCACCCTATGATCTGACCCGCGGCAGAATAACATGGAGAAGCAAATAGAGACTGCGTAAGTCTCATGTGATTCCCAAATGGAGGTTAACAACTATGAAGGTAAGACCGTCCGTTAAGCCCATGTGCGACAAGTGCAAGATCATTAAGCGCAAGGGCCGTGTAATGGTTATTTGCGAAAACCCCAAGCATAAGCAGAGACAAGGCTGATTTTAAGGAGGTGCTGAATCAATATGGCACGTATTGCCGGTATAGACCTGCCCAGAGATAAGAGAATTGAAATAGGACTCACTTACATTTACGGAATCGGCAGAAAGAGCGCTACCGATATCTGCGTAGCAGCTGGCGTAAACCCCGATATCCGTGTTAAGGATCTGTCTGAAGCTGACGAAGCTAAGCTCCGTGAAGTTATCGACAGAGATTATATCGTTGAAGGCGACCTTCGTCGTGAAGTCGCAACCAACATCAAGCGACTGACTGACATCGGTTGCTACCGCGGTGTTCGTCATAGAAAGGGTCTGCCCGTTCGCGGTCAGCGTACCAAGACCAACGCTCGTACTCGCAAAGGTCCCAAGAGAACCATCGCTAACAAGAAAAAGTAAGGGAGGGATAATGCAATGGCAAGTCCTAAGAAGAAAGTTATTAAGCGCCGCAGAGAGCGCAAGAACATTGAAAAGGGTGCTGTGCATATCCGCTCATCCTTTAACAACACCATGGTAACTATTACCGACCTGCAGGGTAACGCCATTTCCTGGGCTTCCTCCGGCGGTCTTGGCTTCCGTGGTTCCAGAAAGTCCACTCCGTATGCTGCCCAGATGTGCTCCGAAACCGCTGCAAAGGCTGCTATGGAGCATGGTCTCAAGACTGTTGAAGTTTACGTTAAGGGTCCCGGTTCCGGTCGTGAAGCCGCTATCCGTGCTCTTCAGACTGCCGGTCTTGAAGTTACCATGATCAAGGACGTCACACCCATTCCCCACAATGGCTGCCGTCCGCCCAAAAAGCGCCGCGTCTGATTAATACGAAGGAGGAAAACCAAGCATGGCAAAAAATATGCAGCCTGTTCTGAAGAGATGCAGAACTCTTGGCATTTCGCCGACCGTTATGGGCTATTCCAAAGAGTCCAACAGAAATCCCGGCGGACAGAGCAGAAAGAAATCCAGCGAATACGCCACTCAGCTGACCGAAAAGCAGAAGGTCAAGTTTGTTTACGGCATCCTGGAGAAGCAGTTCAGAATGTACTACGACAAAGCTGCCAGAATGCAGGGCAACACCGGTGAGATCCTGCTGTCCCTCATCGAGCGCAGACTTGATAACGTAGTTTATCGCCTCGGTTTTGCCAGCACCCGCCGTGAGGCTCGTCAGCTGGTCAACCATGGTCACTTTACCGTAAACGGTAAGAAAGTTAATATCCCTTCCTATCTGGTAAAGGTAGGCGAAGTTATTGCTGTTTGTGAAAAGAGCCGTAGCTCCGTCAAGTTCAAGAAGCTTCTTGAGGAAGACACCTTCCGTGCCGCTCCCAAGTGGCTGGATAAGAACAAGGATACTCTGGAAGGCAAGGTTATTGCCATTCCCCAGAAGGAAGACATCGACTTCGAGATCACCGAAAGCCTCATCGTCGAGCTGTACTCCAAGTAATCCTAAACCCTCGATTATTGGTAAGCTGATAAGCCAGGCGGCGTGAAAAGCGCCGTACATTGAAGGAGGGTATATTAATGGTAGAAATTGAAAAGCCGCGCATAAAATGCATAGATTCCACCGAAGACGTATCCTACGGTAAATACGTGGTTGAGCCTCTGGAACGTGGTTACGGTACCACTCTTGGCAACTCCCTGCGTAGAATACTTCTGTCGTCCCTGCCCGGTACAGCCGCTACTTCCATTAAGATAGCCGGCGTACAGCATGAGTTTTCAACCATTCCCGGTGTTAAGGAAGATGTTACTGAGATCGTCCTGAACGTTAAGGGTATCATTGCAAAGCTCCACAGCCAGGGACCCAAGACAGTTTATATCGAAGCCGTTGGTGAGCGCGAGATCTGCGCTGGAGACATCAAGGCTGACGCTGAAGTCGAGATCCTGAACCCTGATATGCACATCTGCACTCTGGGTCCTGATGCGACCTTCAATATGGAGATCACTCTCAATCACGGACGCGGATATGTTTCCGCAGACAAGAACAAACCGGCTCAGTCCGTTATAGGAACTATTCCCATCGACTCCATCTACACCCCTGTTTACAAGGTAAACTACACTGTAGAAAACACTCGTGTCGGCAATCAGACCGACTACGATAAGCTGACTCTCGAGGTTTGGACCGATTCCACCATCTCCGCCAGAGACGCTGTTTCCCTTGGCGCGAAGATACTGTCAGACCATCTGGTTCTGTTCACCGATCTGTCTGAAACCGTTGGCAGCAAGTCCACAGTTGTAGAAAAGCCCGAATCCCACAGGGATAAGGTTTTGGAGCTGACTATTGAAGAACTCGACCTGTCGGTCAGAAGCTTCAACTGCCTCAAGAGGGCAAACATCAACACCGTTGAAGATCTTATTTCCAAGAGCGACGACGATATGATGAAGGTCCGTAACCTGGGTCGTAAGTCCCTTGAAGAGGTTCAGAACAAGCTCGCAATGATGGGCCTGAGCCTTGCTAGTGACGATAACTGAACTGCACATCCTAATATGGAGGTAACGACAAATGTCCCATAACCGTAAACTCGGCAGGACAACTGATCAGCGTCGGGCAATGCTTCGTGCTATGACGACTTATCTTCTGGAAAACGGAAAGATAACCACCACCGTCACCCGTGCCAAGGAAGTCCAGCCTATTGCTGAGAAAATGATCACTCTCGGCAAGAAGAAGAACCTTGCCGCTTACCGTCAGGCTCTGGGCTACATCACCAAAGAAGATGTTGCCAAGAAGCTGTTCGACGAGATCGCTCCCGGCTACGAAGGTCGCAACGGCGGTTACACCCGCGTTGTTCGCATCGGACCCCGCCGTGGCGATGCTGCTGAAATGGCCGTTCTTGAACTGGTCTAATCAGGTATAAATCAAACCCCTTTTGCTCAAACTAGGGCAAAAGGGGTTGTTTTTTTATGCAAATGAGCAGGGAAGAGTATTCAAAATATGTTGAGAAGATATCGCCCAAATCAACGCTTTTGAAAGATGTGATCTGGGCATATGCAGTCGGTGGACTTATATGCACACTTGGTCAGGTTTTTACAAACATGTACACAAATATGGGGCTGGACAAGACCGGTGCAGGCGCCGCCACTTCGATCACGCTTATCTTCCTCAGTGCGCTTTTTACAGGACTCGGACTTTACGACAAACTGGCCAAATATGCAGGCGCAGGCACCGTTGTGCCAATAACAGGCTTTGCCAATGCAATCGTTTCGCCTGCAATCGAATTCAAGTCAGAGGGCTATATCATGGGTATGTGTGCCAAGATGTTTTCCATCGCCGGACCGGTGCTGGTATGCGGCATCGGAGCCAGCGTTATTTACGGTCTGGCGTTGATAATACTGCACGCATAAAAAAACCCCGGAAGGACAATTCCTTCCGGGGCAAAAAGCATTATGCGCAGTTTTTACTTAGCGGCAGCCTTTGCAGCCTTCTTCTGTTCCTGCTTGGAGATCCAGAGAGCGCAGGTAGCGTCGCCGGTGATGTTGAGGGTAGTACGACCCATGTCGAAGATCTTATCGACACCGGCGATGATAGCAATACCTTCAACGGGAATGCCGATGGAGGTAAGGACCATAGCCAGCATAATCATGCCTGCACCGGAAACGCCGGCAGTACCAACGGAAGCCAGAGTTGCGGTAAGAACGACCATAGCCATATCGCCAAGAGTCAGGTCGATACCATAGCAGCTGGCGATGAAGATGGTGGCAACAGCCTGATAAATGGCAGTACCGTCCATGTTGATGGTAGCGCCCAGAGGCAGAACGAAGGAGCTGATCTCAGGTTCTGAGCCCAGCTTGTTGCAGCATTCGATGTTAACAGGCAGGGTAGCGTTGGAAGAGGTG
>CAZIPP010000043.1:0-12521 GCA_964541215.1 uncultured Oscillospiraceae bacterium | reverse complement strand
GCTGTCATTTCGAACCGAGGTCGGTCAGCTTACTGACCGGAGCGAGGGAGAAATCCCCTCACAAGATGGGGATCTCTCCGCCGCCGATCCGCTTTTCAGACCGGCGGCGTTCGAGATGACAGCAAATTCTGCATTATAAGATGAGATCCTCACGCCTGCATACGCAGGCTCAGGATAACAGCAATTACTGCACTGTAAGATGGGGATTTCTCCGTTGCTGCGCAACGTTCGAAAAGACACAACTTAGTCGATGGGCTTCATTGTGGGGAACAGGATGACATCACGGATGGATGCGCTGTCGGTCAGGAGCATGACAAGTCGGTCGATGCCGATGCCGCAGCCGCCCGTGGGAGGCAGACCGTATTCCAGAGCGCAGACGTAATCTTCGTCCATCATGGCAGCTTCTTCATCGCCGCTGTTGCGCAGGTCCACCTGACGCTGGAAGCGTGCTTTCTGGTCGATGGGGTCGTTAAGCTCGGAGAAAGCGTTGGCCATTTCGCGGCTGGTCATAAACAGCTCGAAACGTTCGGTAAGACGCTTGTCGCCGGGGCAGCGCTTTGCCAGAGGAGACACTTCAACAGGATGATCGGTAATGAAGGTGGGCTGGATAAGCTTTTCTTCAACTCTCTGATCGAAGCATTCATACAGCAGATTGCCCCAGGTCTTTTCGTTGGGCAGCTCAATGCCGATGCTCTTGGCAGCTTCCAGAGCTTCCTGGTCGGAATCTATCGCCATGAAGTCGATACCGGTGTACTTCTTAACAGCCTCAGCCATGGTCATTCTGGCAAAGGGAGGAGTCAGGTCAACTTCGATTCCCTGATAGTTAATTTTGGTACCGCCGGTAACAGCCTTGGCGCAGGCTACGAAGATGCCTTCAGTCCTGTCCATCATGTCGTGATAATCGGCATAGGCTTCGTAAAACTCAACAGTGGTGAATTCAGGATTATGCTTGGGGTCCATGCCCTCATTACGGAACAGACGACCTATTTCGTAAACTCTTTCCATGCCGCCCACCACGAGACGCTTCAGATGAAGCTCAGTTGCGATACGCATATACATATCAAGGTCAAGAGTATTGTGGTGAGTTACGAAGGGACGGGCATTGGCACCGCCGGAAATGGTGTTCAGAACAGGGGTCTCGACTTCAAGATAGTTCATATCGTCCAGATAGGAGCGAACAGTTTTGATGATCCTGGTTCTGGCCTCGAAGGTGCTTCTGACTTCGGGGTTCATAATAAGATCAACGTATCTCTGGCGATAGCGCAGTTCCTGATTGGTAAGACCATGGAACTTTTCGGGCAGAGGACGCAGAGACTTGCTGAGCAGCTTGATGCCGGTGCAGTGAACGGAGATCTCGCCTCTTCTGGTGCGGAACACAAAGCCCTTAACACCAACGATATCGCCGATGTCAAACCTTTTGAACTCAGCAAAGGCTTCCTCACCCAGCTCATTGATGCGGACATATATCTGCATCTTGCCGGTAGCGTCATGGACATCGCAGAAAAATGCCTTGCCCATATTGCGCTTGCTCATTATTCTGCCGGCGATAGCAACATCGGAGTTTTCCAGCTGTTCAAAGTTTTCAACTATCTGCGCATTCAGATGGGTACGTTCATACTTGGTAACGGTAAAGGGGTCATTGCCGGCATTTTGCAGCTCAGCCAGCTTTTCACGGCGGATACGAGCCTGCTCCGACAGTTCTTCCTCGGTCTGGATCTGTTCTTCCAGAACCTGGTTTTCCATATTGTCAGCCAATTCTATTTCTTCCTTTCGGTATGTTTATCTTGAAACGGAAATCACTTTATAACGAAGAACACCGATGGGGGCGTCTACCGAAACATCGTCGCCTTCGCTCTTGCCAATAAGGGCTTTGCCAAAGGGAGCATCGTCGGAAATACGATTTTCATCCGGATCTGCTTCCTGGGAACCAACAACATACCATACCTCGATATCGCCGGTCTCCATATCCTGAACCTCGACCTTGGAGCCGAGACCAACAACAGAGCTTACAACATCAGTCTCTTCGATGATAACGGCGTTGGCAATTATATTCTCTACCTCGGCAATACGGGAATAGAGCTTACCCTGTTCGTTTTTAGCTTCATCATATTCGCTGTTCTCAGACAAATCGCCAAAAGAACGTGCTTCCTTGATAAGCTCGGCAACTTCCTTTTCACGGGTAGTTTTCAGATATACCAGTTCCTGTTCCAGCTCATTGAGCCTCTCACGGCTGAGTTTATACTCTTTTGCCATCTTCAAATGACCTCCGATTATTAATTTCCTGAATGAATATTATATGTGTTTTATATTGTTCTGTCAAGCCGGCAGAACATCAGTCTATGGCTGTTTTTGTCAGATGGACTGCCTGAATGAGCTGTTCGTCCTCAGAATAGTCCAGCTGATCGTAATATAAAAAGGCAAACTGCTCGCTGTCTATTTCTATCTCGTATTCGGGAGTAACGCCGGTTTCGGCAAGAGACTTACCGCTGGGAGTGAAATATTCACCCACCGACAGCACCACAGCGGAACCATCCGACAGCCTGATCGGTGTCTGATAATAGCCCTTGCCAGTGGTTTTCGTACCAACAACGGGACCCGCATCAAACTCCTGAACTATGGCGGCAAAAAACTCCGCAGCGCTGAAGCTATTCTCATTTACCAGCACTGTCATGGGCATATCAAGGCATTTCTCATCTGAGGTATATGTTACAGACTTACCGCTGGAGCTTTTTTGAATGAAGGTTTCTCCTTCGGGGAGAACATAGTCGATTATCAACAGCAGCTGATCCATCAGTCCACCGGGATTGTTGCGCACATCAAACACAAAGCCTTCGGCTCCCTGAGCTTTCATTTCTTCAACCGCTTCAATGAACTTTATGGCGGAATTCCCTTCAAAGTTATATATCTTTATATACCCCACGTTGTCTTCCAGCAGCTCATACCTGACTATTTCGTAGGTCGCCGTTCCTCTGACAGCGGTGAGATCAAGCTCTTTGCCGTCTCTGATAACAGTGATAGTGACCCCGGTACCATCCTCACCCTGAACCATTCCCTTTACGGTGCTGATGTCCATACCGGTTATGTCTGTTCCTTCCACCGCTATAATGATATCGCCCACCTTAAAGCCTGCTTCACGGGCAGAGCCTTCCTCGGCAACACGGACTATCTGATAACCGTTATAATCCGTTTCTGCCGAAATGGTGATACCAATGCCTTTATAAACATTGGCGTTGGAAAGCATATATTCCTCATAGGCATCAGCTGTGAGGTAATATGACCACTGGTCGCTGATGCCTGCCACCACACCGGTCGCCATCATGTCTGTCAGTTCCTGCTGATCGTAGTCACCGACGTAATAGGTATCAATTATCTCTTTAAGCTCGAAATACTTGGATACTTCATCCAGCTTTTCTTCCTGCTCGGAGATAGTCTTTTCCATTTCTGCATTTTCCGCCCTGTAACCATACAGTACAGGGGATATCTTATCGAACTCACACCATGTTATGACAAATGTCAATGCACAGCACAGCACTGCTATGGCGATCGCAGTAACTAAGTTAACGCTTCTTTTCATTGTCTGTCCTCGGAAATTGGTAAAATTAAGTATGCCGAATAAACGGCTTTATGCGCCAAAGAAAACCTTTGGCGCATAAGTTATATTGACCGGATCTATCCTATGTAATTCATGGGATTATAATACTCACTGTCTATCATAACTTCAAAATGCAGGTGAGGACCGGTAGACCATCCGGTGGAACCTACATAGCCTATAGTCTGCCCCTGAACAACATAGTCTCCGGATACTACAGCCATGGAAGACATGTGGGCATAAAGCGTTGCCTGTCCGCTGCCGTGGGAAATGACGACATAGTTGCCATACGCGGAAGAAACAGCCGCGGTAACAACGGTGCCGCTCTTGGAAGCGTAAACGTTCGTGCCTGAGTTGGCCGCAAGGTCAACGCCTGTATGATTGCTGTAAGCACCGGTGAGGGGGTGAGTTCTGGGACCGAATCCGTCGGTGATTACCCATGTGCCCGAAGGCAGGGGGTTCAAAAATCCGCTTTCGGAAGCAGCAGAAGAAGAATACTCGGTGTAATATGCGGCATCACTGGAAGTGGAAGACACCTTAGTGGATGCTTCGGCAGCTTTTCTGGCTCTTTCAGCAGCCTCTTCCTCAGCGCGGACACGCTGTTCTTCCGCAAGGGCTGCGTTATACTCAGCCTGTATGGACTCAAACTCAGCCACCATCTCAAGTATGAGATCCTGCATTTTTGCCTCTTCAACTTCAAAAGCGGCATACTCTGCTTCGTATCCATCGGCCTGCCGGTTGAGCCCGATTATCATGGCATTGGCTTCGTAGCGCTTATTCTCCAGCTCGACTTCCTGCTGAGAAAGCAGCTGCTTTTTCTCGTTAAGCTCCAGCTTAACCTCTTCCAGTGCCTCCTGAGCAGCTTCCACCTCAAGGCGGGACTGTCTCATCTGTTCCATAAGACGCTGGTCGCTTTCGGTTATCTCACGTATCATATCTACCCTGTCCAGCAGGTCGGAAAAGCTGCTGGCGTCAAAAACGATAGACAAATATGTAATATCTCCGGACTCTTCCATAGCGCGGATACGCTGCTTGTACTTTTCAAACTGCGCTTCTTCAGCGGCAACCGCCAGATCAAGCTCTTCCTGACGGGCTGCGATAAGCTTATTGTACTGCTGTATCTGCTCGTTGGTGTTTTCCACCTGCTGACGCAGAAGCTCTACCTGCTGGTCGAGGTCATATTTCTGGTCAATGACGTTTCTTGTCTGGTTTTTGTTTTCATCCAGCATGCCCATCAGCGTATCCATCTGAGCATTGATAGCTGCGGCATCTTCCTCAAGTCCGTCCAGTTCAGCGCCGACAGCATTCAGCTGAGCGCCTATCTCCTTTCGGATCTCAGCCAGCTCATCTGAGGTGGCGGCAGATGCGGAAAACGTAAATATCTGTACCAGCGTCGGAAGCAGCATACAAACTGCCAGCAGCGCTGCCAGCACGATTATTATCTGTTTTTTATACTTGTGAAAAAACATAGGTAATTCTCCATTTGCTTAAACCTTGAGGAATTTTCTGATAGACAGCAAGCTGCCGCCTACGCCTACAAGGAAGCCGATAACGCCAAAGACCACGACCATTGGCATAAGAACATCGGCAAAGGGTATAAGATCAAGTATCTCCAATGTGTCTGCCTTATTGACCTGAGCGATCATAAGCTCATACAGTCCCCACTCGGCAAAAAAGCCCACAACGGCGCCGGTAAGACCAAGCAGGGTACCTTCCACCACAAAGGGCCAGCGGATAAACCAGTTGGTAGCGCCCACCATCTTCATAATGGCTATTTCTTCACGGCGGCTGAACAGCGCCAGCTTGACCGTATTGGAGATTATAAACACAGAGACCACAAACAATACCATAATGATGACACCGGAGACCACATTGACGATGCTGCGAACGGTAATAAAGCCTTCTGCCAGCTCCTGGTCTGCTCTTGTTCTGGCTACTCCCGGTATCTGCTCGATCTCCGCCAGAGTATCTGCCATATAATTTATGTCAACCAGTCTGACGCTGAAACGATGTCTGAAAGTGCTTTCATCAACACCCGCAAACAGTTCCGGGTCCTCCTGCTTTTCGACAAAGCTCTGCATGGCTTCTTCTCTGGAAATGAAGGAAGCCTCCAGAACGTTCTCTATCATATTTATCTGCGAACCCACACTTTTTGCTTCGGATTCGGCATAGGTCTCATCAATATAGACAAGTATCTCGTTATCCTGTTCCAGGGAAACTATGGCATCCTGAATGTTCATCATTACCAGAACAAAGGTGCCCATTATAACAAGGCAGGCCACGATAACACATATGGCCGCGAAGGACATGAAACCATGAAGGAACAGGTCTCTCACGCCTTCTTTGATGAAGTATAAGAAATTATTCCTCTTCATAGTCGTAATATCCATCCATTCCGTCGCTGATGATGCGTCCGCCATCAATGGCAACGCAGCGCTTGGTGAAGCGGTTTACCAGCTCTTTTTCGTGAGTTACCACCAGCACGGTGGTTCCAAGGGCGTTTATCTGCTCGAGAAGCATCATTATTTCAAGGCTTCTGGCAGGGTCAAGGTTACCGGTAGGCTCGTCTGCGATTATCATGCTGGGGTTGTTGACCAGCGCTCTTGCAATGGCAACACGCTGCTGCTCACCACCCGACAGCTCATGGGGCAAACGGCGGCTCTTTTTATCCAGCCCGACCAGTTCGAGTACATAAGGCACACGTTTTTTGATCTGCTTGCTGCTGGCTCCGATAACACGCATGGCAAATGCCACATTGTCGTAAACGGTTTTGTTTTCAATAAGTCTGAAGTCCTGGAAAATAACACCGATGGTACGGCGCATATAAGGTACTTTGGACTGCTTTATGGTATTAAGATTGAAGTTATTGACAATGACTTTACCTTCTGTGGAAGCTATCTCCGCCGTAATGAGCTTGATTATGGTGGATTTGCCGCTGCCGGAAGGACCCACAAGGAATACAAATTCTCCGTCATCTATTCGGAGAGTAACACCGTTGAGAGCCCTGGTACCATTGTCATATGATTTATATACGTCTATAAGACGGATCATGGTTATGCCCACGCCTTTCTTTAGCTGCTGAGTTTTGCGCGGTTTTGCTTTGCAAAATGCGTCAACAATGTTTCCGGGGCACATGCCCCGGAAGCATCACAAATATTCAATAAGATCTTATCTTGCAGGCGGCTGCTCTCTGGAGGCAAGATACTTCTTGACCATGAGCGCTACCTTGAAGATGATAGCATGATCGAACTCACGAAGATCCAATCCGGTAAGCTTCTTGATCTTTTCAAGACGATAGACCAGAGTATTTCTGTGAACAAAAAGCTTTCTGGAGGTTTCGGAAACATTAAGATTGTTTTCAAAGAACTTGTTGATAGTAAACAGAGTTTCCTGATCCAGCGAATCGATGGAGTTCTTTTTGAAAACCTCGTTAAGGAATATTTCGCACAAGGTGGTGGGCAGCTGATAAATAAGTCTGCCGATACCCAGATTGGTATAGTTGATAATACTCTTTTCCGTGTCGAACACCTTGCCAACTTCGATCGCCACCTGAGCCTCCTTATAGGAGTCGGCCAGCTCACGAAGATGGTTTGCTATGGTTCCTATGCCGATAACAGTCTTAACAAAGATCTCGGTAGACAAAGTTTCCTCTATGGACTGAGCGATCTTCATCAGATCTTTGGACTCGGCGCCGGGCTGCATCTGCTTAACAAGGACTATATCGGTCTCGTTGATGCTAAGTACAAAATCCTGCTGCTTATCAGAAAACAGACTCTGCATTATGTCAACCGCAGCCACATCTGCCTTTCCTACCTGACGGATAAGGAACACGGCTCTGGGAACATCCGTAACAAAATGCAGTTCCTTTGCCCGGATGTAAATGTCGCCGGGGAGAATATTGTCGCAAATTATATTTTTGACGAAAGTTCCTTTGTCGTGCTTTTCTTCGTAGTATGTCTTGGCTCCGCCGAGAGCAACGGCTGCCATGATGCAGGTGCTTCTTGCGGTTTCATCATCGCCTTCTACGAAAACAGCATAGTCAAAATGGGCGCTCCAGCTGGTCAATGCCTTGAAGGTTTTTTTATCAAAGGTGGCAACAGGACTTCCCGCGTTGTTGATCCTGATGACCGCTTCATCCCACTTTTCCCCTACCATGGTAGGCTCACTGGCGGAAACAACAGTGCCGTCGGAATCGATAACGCCGATATATCTGTCGGTAGCGTCTTTAAGCTGAGCGATAACGCTCTGGAACATTCTGCTGGACATAGCTTTTCCTCCTGATTACCCGTGCAGCGCACGCTGTGCCATACACCGGGCAGAATTTTCGACTTATCTGCTCTGCCTCGAAAAGCGCACGCTGTACCATTTCCTGAAGCATTTTTTCGCAGACTTATCTCAATATAATATAATAATGTTTTTCGTCGCTTTTTGCAAGCACAACTTTACATAATTAGACGGATTTGAAGGAGAAACAGTTACTATTTTGTTAACATTTTATATTTTTTGAAGTTTTTGCTGTCATCTGCTCCGCTTACATATATCAAGACGGCATCCTTGCGGCAACATTTCACTGGCTTATCGGAAAAATATAATGTATAATAGCAGCAAATGAAGTTTTGCGGAGATGATACAGTTTGAACATACAGATATTCGGTAAATCAAAATGCTTCGACACCAAGAAGGCTGAGCGCTGGTTCAAGGAGCGCAGGATAAAGTTTCAGAGCATTGATATCGTGAAATACGGTATGAGTGCAGGTGAGCTTCGCTCTGTTCGCCAGTCCTGCGGGCTGGACAACATTATCGACTGGGACAGCAAAAGCGAAGATGCCGCCCTGCTCAAATATCTCGCATCCGATGATGCCAAAGTGGAAAAGCTGATGGACGACCCACGTCTGCTGAAAACTCCCATAGTAAGAAACGGAAAAAAAGCCACCGTAGGTTACTGTCCCGAAGTGTGGGAAACATGGGAATAAAACATATCGCTGTCATTTCGAACGCCGCTCGCGGCGGAGAAATCCCCTTCTTAAGATGGGGATCTCTCCGTTGCTCAGAGCAGCAAGCTGCCCTGAGCAACGTTCGAGATGACAGCTTTTTGTTTTGATGACAAGCTATCCTTTATCCAACGCCCTTAACACAGGCTTGTACACCAGTATGACACCAAAAGCGTTAAGTCCGCCTTTAACAAGATTAAACGGCAGAAATACCGGTATCAGCATACTTTCCACAACTTCCTTTTCAACTCCCATATACGCAGGCGTAACTATCCGGTTCCACAGCAGCATCGTCAGCGTCATACATACTGTGCCGGTCAGCAAACCCAACACCGCGCTTTTGTGGCTTTTAGATATTATGTAAATCATAGACGCGGTATACGCAAACGCGCAGGTAGACAGCACATTCATCAGAAATCCCACCGGACCGTTGATGCTGACTGTAAGCATTTCCATCAGCGAAACCACTGTCGTTACCGCAAATACCGAAACCGGTCCAAGCGTAAATCCGCAGATCACAATAGCAATATCCTTAAAATCCATGCTCAAAAATCCCGCGATATTCACAGGTATAAGCTTCGACACATACATCAGTACGTAAGCCGCGGCACAGAACATGGCAAGGATGACCGTATTTTTTGCATTTGGCTTTGTCATGGGCAACACCGTTTCGTATTTATTCTCCACAAAGGATACTAATGACGATCTCCGATGTCAATGGAAAAAACTGCGGTCAAATCGACCGCAGTTTTATCATACTGTTCACACTTTGACAAAACGTTCAAAACATACTATTATTATATAGTTATGACAGATAAAATTTTGACCTGTGCTTTTACCGGTCATCGTCCGGAAAAGCTTCCCTGGGGCAGCAACGAGACTGATGAGCGCTGCCTTGCTTTGAAAATCAAAATATCTCAGGCAGCGGAAACAGCTTACCGCCACGGCTGCCGCAGGTTTATCTGCGGTATGGCCAGAGGCTGCGATATGTACTTCTTTGACGCTGTTGTTTCCCTGCGCGAAAAGTTCAGTGACGTGGTCATCGAAGCCGCTCTTCCATTCGAAGACCAGAGCATCCGTTGGTCAAATGCCGACGCCGCGCGTTGGGAAGCTGCCATAAGAAGCTGCGACGCCGTTACGCTGGTTGCTAAGGAATACCGCTCCGACTGCTACGCTCTGAGAAACAAATACATGGTGGATAATGCCGACCTTCTCATATCCGTATATGACGGCTGCGGCGGCGGCACCGGTCAGACCGTTAAATATGCCGAATCACTGAATCTCAGGATAATGTCTCTGTGGTTGTAGCCTCTGCCTCCTCTGCGGTAACACCGGCAGTATCAGGCATCTGAAGGCCGTGCATAAACCCGCCTTCCGTCCCTGAGCTGACATCTCCTCCGATTATCTCCTTTTTGCAGGTGTAGATGGTCAGATGTACATCTTCCTCTCCGGAAGGATGGTTAAGTACCTGATAGGTTATCTTTTTGACCTTCTTGCCCGCAAACCTGCTCAGATCGAAACCCTGAGACATTTGCAGCTCGTTGTACCTGTCGAATACTTTGTCTCCCTCTTCGGGGATCATTACTTCGATGGTCTCCACAGGTGTCTCCTCAACGACCCAGCCAAGAGCATTGAGATACTCAAGGCGGTCATCATTGCCGGTTATGCCGGTGGTACTGATGGTTTCGGTGGTCTTTTCAGCCTCAGTGGCCTCAGCTCCGCCGCCCAGCATAAGCACCAGCAGAACTATCGCGGCTGCGATGCCAAGTATCCCTATAATTAGCTTTTCCTTTGCGATTTTCGCAGTGAATATAAACATTTTTCTATCCCCCGATACGATAAGATTCTGTCCCATCATATTCAATCGGAAGGACAAATATAACATATGGCACTTAAACGACTTGACAAGCTTTTATCCGACGCAGGCGCTGCCTCCAGAAGAGAGCTGAAAGACATAATTAAAAAAGGGCGGGTAACGGTCAACGGTACTGTTGCGTTGTCTGCCGATATGAAGGTGGACGAAAGCGCCGTTATCACTCTTGACGGCGTTCCCGTGAACTCCTCCGGGGTCTACTATATAATGCTCAACAAGCCTGCGGGATGCGTGTCCGCAACCGAGGACAGAGACAAGACTGTCCTTGACCTGCTGCCTGCCGAAATGAAGCGTGCCGGTGTTTTTCCCGTGGGCAGGCTGGACAAGGATACGGAAGGACTTCTGCTGCTCACAAACGATGGTTCGTGGGCACACGGCATAACTTCACCGAAAAAACACGTTGAAAAACGATACCGCGCCATCGTGGAAGGTGCTTTGACCGAGGCTGATGCCGAACGCCTTCGCAGCGGCATCGAGCTGAAAGACGGTACAAAATGCCTGCCGGCTGAATTGGAAACGGAGACCTCCGGCGATACCAGCCGCTGCGTTATTGCCATCATGGAAGGCAAATACCACCAGGTCAAGCGTATGATGGCAGCAGTGGGACACAAGGTGTTGTATCTGGAGCGCATTTCCATCGGAGACCTTGTGCTCGATCCCAATCTGGAGCGCGGACAGTGGCGGAATCTTGAGCTTCACGAAATCAACATTTTTCTAAATCCTGGCAATAGTCAAAATTAACTATCGGAAGTTTGAATTTCTGTGCAGAATTTGACGTGCTTGTCAGATTTAACAAAGCAAAATCTTAACCTTTGTGGATTTGGAGAATATACACAGGGGGACTCGTGTGATATATTAAGGATAACTTTTTTATATATTTTGGGGGTATATCATGTCCAGTGTATCATTGAAACACATTTACAAGAAATATTCCGGCGGCGTTACTGCCGTTACCGACTTCAACCTCGAAGTCGAAGATAAGGAATTTATCATTCTCGTTGGTCCTTCCGGCTGTGGTAAGTCCACCACCCTGCGTATGATCGCCGGTCTGGAAGAGATCTCCGAAGGCGAACTCTACATCGACGGCCGTCTCTGCAACGACGTTCCTCCCAAGGAAAGAGACATCGCCATGGTTTTCCAGAACTACGCTCTGTATCCTCACATGACCGTTTTTGAAAACATGTCCTTCGGTCTGAAGCTCCGCAAGACTCCCAAGGATGAGATCCGTCGTCGCGTCGACGAAGCTGCCAAGATCCTCGAGATCGAACACCTGCTCGACCGTAAGCCCGCCGCTCTGTCCGGTGGTCAGCGTCAGCGTGTTGCTCTGGGTCGTGCTATCGTCCGTAACCCCAAGGTCTTCCTTCTTGACGAGCCTCTGTCCAACCTGGACGCCAAGCTCCGTGCACAGATGCGTACCGAGCTGACCAAGCTCCACATGAAGCTGGATACCACCTTCATCTACGTTACTCACGACCAGACTGAGGCTATGACCATGGGTACCCGCATCGTCGTTCTGAAGGACGGCTTTATCCAGCAGGTCTCCACTCCTCAGGATCTGTACGAGAACCCCGTAAACCTGTTCGTTGCTACCTTCATCGGCTCTCCCCAGATGAACACCATCGACGCTCGTCTGGAAGAAGAAGGCGGCGTAACCTACGTTACCTTCGGCAATGGCGGCAAGGTACCTCTGCCCGAATCTCTGGGTCGTCGTCCCGAAGTCATGGCTTACATCGGCAAGGAAGTTATCATGGGCATCCGTCCTGAAAACATCCACGACGAAGAAGTTTACATCCAGACCATGCAGGATTGCCTGGTTGACGTTGACGTTGACGTTTCCGAGCTTCTCGGTGCTGAAGCTAACCTGTACCTGCTCTGCGGCGATCAGAGCCTCACTGCAAAGGTTGCTGCTTCCTCCACCGCTAAGGCCGGCGATAAGATCAAGGTTGCATTCGACAACAAGAGAATCCACCTGTTCGATCCCGAAACCGAAAAGTGCTTCACCATCTAATTACTTGGAAATTAAAGGACGCTGCGAAAGCAGCGTCCTTTTTTGCGCTATGCTGTCATT
>CAZIPP010000042.1:0-12927 GCA_964541215.1 uncultured Oscillospiraceae bacterium | reverse complement strand
CAGCAAACTGAGAAACCGTGTCAAAATGGTCCAAAGGACTATTTTGACACGCTGAGATAAAAACCGTAGTTATACGGTTTTTATCCAACTTTCATCAGAGGGGTTATCTCTGAAAGCGATAAGTCTCTGAATATCTTCCTTAGCGATGTAGCCTTCTTCGGCAGCGACCTTTGCCACTGTATCGAAGTCGGTCAGGCTGACATTCTTTACGTTGGCAGCAGCGAGACGCTCAAGTCCCTTCTTCATGCCATAGGTGAAAATGCTGACTACGCCCAAAACATCGGCGCCCGCCGCACGAAGGATCTCAACGACCTCGACACAGCTTCCGGCAGTGGAGATAAGGTCTTCAACGACAACAACCTTCTGACCGGGCTCCAGTTTGCCTTCGATGGCGTTCTTTCTGCCGTGGTCTTTTGCGCCGCCGCGGACATAGCCCATGGGCTTGGACAGGATGTGGGCAGTAATGGCAGCGTGGGCGATACCTGCGGTGGAAGTGCCCATAAGCACCTCGCAGTCGGGATATTCCTTGCGGATAACGTCTGCCAGAGAATATTCAACATCGCTTCTTACGGCGATATCAGTCAGAGTAAGGCGGTTGTCGCAGTAAACAGGGCTTTTGATGCCACTTGCCCATGTGAAGGGTTCTTCGGGGCGAAGGAATACTGCGCCTATGCTCAGCAGTCCTTTTGCTATCAATACTTTGATCTCGTCCATTGTATGACCTCCATTGTATAGTTTTTCTGTCATTTCAAACCGTAAATGCGGTTCGAAATGACAGTTGTTTCTTACTTGCAGAACTCGTTTATGCAGCGCTCATAAGCTTCAACAGGATCGGCAGCTGCTGTGATGGGACGACCCACAACGATATAATCACTGCCAAGAAGCTTTGCCTGAGCGGGGCTTGTTACGCGAACCTGATCGCCCACGTCTCCGCCGGGGAAACGGATGCCGGGTGTTACGGTAAGGAAACTGTCGCCGCAGTGAGCGTGGACTGCACCGGCTTCGTTGGGTGAGCACACAACGCCGTCAAGTCCCGCGTCCTTTGCCAGCTTCGCGTAATTCATGACCACCTGTTCCAAAGGACGGGTGATGAGTATTTCATTTTCCATCACAGCCTGAGAAGTGGAAGTCAGCTGAGTTACAGCGATGAGCAGCGCGTCATGACCAAGACCTTCTCTTGCGCCTTCCATCATGGCTTTGGCGCCGGCAGCGTGGACATTCACCATGTCTACGCCAAGGTTTTTCAGCACAGCCATGGATTTTTTCACGGTGTTGGGTATATCGTGCAGCTTCAGATCCAGAAATATTCTGTGTCCGCGCTGTTTGAGAGTTTTTACTATATCGGGACCTTCAGCGTAGTACAGCTCCATGCCTATCTTTACGAAAGGTCTTTTGCTGCCCAGCTTGTCCAAAAATGCCAGAGTTTGTTCTTTGCCCGCAAAATCGCAGGCGATAATTACATCTTTACCCATGAGCTCCTCCTATAATATCTTTCAGGCTGGTTATGCCCAGCTTTTCCATCACAGCGGGAAGTTCGTCAACTATCTTTTTGCAGACCCAGGGGTCACGCAGATTGGCAGCGCCCACCTGAACAGCCGATGCGCCTGCCAGCATCATCTCGATAACATTTTCGGCGGAAGCAACACCGCCCATGCCGATAATGGGAATATTTACGGCTTCGTAAACCTGCCATACCATGCGCAGTGCCACAGGGAACACGGCAGGTCCGGACAGACCGCCGGTGGTATTGGCAAGGATGGGCTTTTTCTTTTTCAAATCGATACGCATGGCCGCAATGGTGTTGATAAGGCTCACTCCATCAGCGCCTGCTTCTTCACAGGCTTTAGCGACTGACACTATGTCAGTCACGTTGGGAGACAGTTTCATGACCACAGGCTTGGTGGTAACTTCCTTAACAGCCTTTGTTACAGCTGCCGCCATTTCGGGATCAGTGCCGAAAGCCATGCCGCCGCCGTGGACATTGGGGCAGCTTATATTGACTTCGATGATACCCACCTGCTCTTCTTTATCGATAAGCTCGCAGCAGTACACATATTCATCAATGGAAAAGCCGCTGATATTGGCAACGACTTTTTTGTTGAAAACCTTTGAAAGCTTGGGCAGTTCATCGGCGATGACACTGTGTATCCCGGGATTCTGCAAGCCAACGGAATTTACAATGCCAAAATCTGCTTCCGCAATTCTGGGAGTGGGGTTGCCGAAACGCGGTTCTCTTGTAGTCCCCTTGAAGGAAAAGGAACCTAGACAGTTTATATCGTAAAGCTCGGCAAATTCATAGCCATAGCCAAAGGTGCCGCTGGCAGGGATAACGGGGTTGTCAAGTTCAAGACCGCAGAGGGAAACCTTTGTGTTTACCATATGATCTCCTCCTTTTCCAATACCGGACCATCCTTGCAGATGCGCTTGTGCCCGTACTTAGTCTCGCAGGTGCAGCCAACACAGGCGCCAAATCCGCAGCCCATGCGCTCTTCAAAGCTCATCTGGCCGGAGGTTTTGGATGCCGCGTACACGGCTTTCAGCATGGGTTCGGGGCCGCAGGTGCAGAAATAATCATAGCCGCAGTCCATGGCAGCGGTAACAAAACCTTTAACCCCAAGGCTGCCGTCAACTGTGGTTATCACAGTGTCAGCGCCCAGTTTTTCAAACTTTTCAGCATAGTAAACTTCATCGGCAGTGTTAAAGCCAAGGATAACTTTTATCTGCTTGCCGCTCTTTACAAGAGTTTCGCAAAGACCGTACATGGGCGCAACACCCGCTCCGCCGCCGATGAGCAAAGTCTTTTCGCCGCATTTTGCCAGATCGTATCCGTTGCCAAGCCCGGTGAGGATATCCAGCTCAGCGCCTTTTTCAAGAGTGGTCATGTATTCGGTGCCTCTGCCCACAGCCTTATAGACAATGGTCAGGCTGCCTTCTTCCCAATGGCAAACGGAGATAGGACGGCGCAGGAACATACCGTCCAGCTGAACGTTTACGAACTGACCGGGAGCGGTTATGCCGGAGGTATCCCCCAGCAGAACCATTTCCCATGTATTTGCGGCTATATTTTCATTTGAAGCAACGGTGAAAATACCTTGTTTCATTTGTATTCCTCTATGTTTCGTTATTTCTTAACCATCGATGGTAGAGATGGTGATGGTGGTCTCTTCCAGAACATCCAGCAGTACGCGGACAGTATCGAGAGATGTGAAGATATTGACGTTGTTCTCAACAGCGCAGCGACGTATCTCGACGCCGTCGCTCATCTGGCTGGCGTGACCGATCTCACGGGTATTGATAACGTAAGTCACATGACCTTTGCGGATGCTGTCGAGTATTTCGTCACTGCCTTCGGAAAGCTTTGCTCTTTCACGGGTGCGGATGCCGTGTTCTTTAAGGTATTTCGCGGTACCGGCAGTGGCTTCGATATTGAAGCCAAGATCATAGAACCTCTTGATGAGGGGCAGAGCCTCTTCCTTATCGCTGTTGGCGATGGTGGCAAGAACGGTGCCGTAGTTCATGACCTTCAGACCGGAAGCCTGCAAAGCCTTATACAGCGCGCGGTTGAAACGCTTGTCGTAACCGATGACTTCACCGGTGGACTTCATTTCGGGAGACAGATATGTATCCATGCCTCTGAGCTTGGCAAAGGAGAAGGCAGGTACCTTTACATACCACTTATCCTTTTCTTCGGGATACATGGTGAAGATGCCCTGTTCCTTCAGGCTCTTGCCCAGAATACAGAAGGTTGCGATATCGGCAATGGACCAGCCTGTAGCTTTGGACAGGAAGGGTACGGTACGGCTGGAACGGGGATTGACCTCGATAACATAAACATCGTCTTTATCGTCTACGATGAACTGAATATTGAACAGACCCACGATGCCGATGCCGATGCCCAGCTTTTTGGTGTACTCAAGGATAGTTCCCTTGGCCTTATTGCTGACGGAGAAGGTGGGATAAACGCTGATGCTGTCGCCGGAATGGATGCCGGTGCGTTCAACATGCTCCATGATGCCGGGGACGAAGACATCTGTACCGTCGCATACGGCGTCTACTTCCAGTTCTCTGCCGGAGATATATTTGTCTACCAGAACGGGCTGATCCACATTGATCTGAACAGCAGTGTTCAGATAAGTGCGCAAAGCCTCTTCATCGTTGACTATCTGCATTGCGCGACCGCCCAGAACGTAGCTGGGACGCACCAGAACGGGATAGCCGATAGCTGCCGCGGTTGCAACGCCGTCTTCAATATTGGTGACAGCCTGACCCTTGGGCTGGGGGATGCCCAGCTGCTCCATGATCTTTTCAAAGGAATCACGGTTTTCTGCTCTTTCAATGGCTTCGACTCCGGTGCCGATAAGGTTTACACCGCGGCTTGCCAGCTCGTCAGCCAGGTTGATAGCAGTCTGACCGCCAAGAGAAGCAATAACTCCCATGGGTTTTTCCAGTTCAACGATATCCATGACGTTTTCAACAGTCAGAGGCTCGAAATAGAGCTTGTCTGCGCAGGTATAGTCGGTGGATACTGTTTCGGGGTTGTTGTTGATGATAATGGATTCATAGCCAAAGCGCTTGATGGCCTGAACAGCGTGGACAGTGGAATAGTCGAACTCGATGCCCTGACCGATACGTATGGGACCGGAGCCGAGAACGATTATCTTCTTGTTGTTGGAAACAAAGTCTCTTGCCTTGCCGTTATAGGAGGAGTACAGGTAGGGAATATAGCTGTTTTCATCCTTGGCGCAGGTGTCGATCATCAGGTATTCGGGAAGCAGCCCCTGTTCGCGGCGGAATTTCCACACGTCAACCTCGGGAGCCTTCCACAGCTGAGCGATATACTTGTCGCCAAAGCCCATTTCCTTGGCAGCTTTAAGCACTGCTGCATCAAAGGGCTTTTCGGCAACGGTCTTTTCCATTTCCACGATATTTCTGATCTTATCGAGGAAGAAGGCGGTTATCATGGTAGCGTTGAAGATCTCTTCGGTGCTTACATCAAGACGGTACAGCTGAGCAATGGCGTGGTAGCGGTCTTCAGTGCCGTCTTTGACGTACTCAAGAAGCTCTTCCTTTGTCCATGTGTCGAACTTGGGCAGGTAGAAGTGGCACACTCCGGTCTCAAGAGAGCGGACAGCCTTGAGCATGCTCTCTTCCATGGTCTTGCCGATGCTCATGACCTCGCCGGTGGCTTTCATCTGAGTTCCCAGCTTGTTGGAAGCTTCAGCAAACTTATCGAAGGGGAAGCGGGACATTTTCAGAACAGTGTAGCCCAGAGAAGGATTGAACAGACCGTTTCTGTCGGTGATCATTATTTCGTCAAGATTCATGCCTACGGCGATCTTGGCGGTAACTCTTGCGATGGGATATCCGCTGGCCTTGGATGCCAGAGCGGAAGAACGGGAAACTCGGGGGTTGACCTCGATAAGATAGTATTCGGAGGAGTTGGGATTGAGCGCGAACTGAACGTTGCAGCCGCCGGCAATCTTCAAAGCACGGATGATCTTCAGGGCGCTTTCGCGAAGCATGGTCAGATCTTCCTGATTCAGAGTCTGGCAGGGAGCAACGACCATGGAGTCACCGGTATGAACACCGACAGGGTCAACGTTTTCCATGTCGCAGATGGCGATAACGTTGTCGGCGTTGTCACGCATGACTTCGAACTCGATCTCTTTCCAGCCCTTAACGCTCTTTTCTACCAGTACCTGCCCCACAGGAGACAGGGCAATGGCGTTTTTCATTATCTCGCGAAGCTCCTGCTCGTTGTCGGCAAAGCCGCCGCCTGTGCCGCCAAGAGTGAAAGCGGGACGAAGAACAACAGGATAACCAATGCTTGCGGCAGCTTCAACGCCTTCCTCAATGGAGTGGGTGACGAGGGACTGCAAAACAGGCTCGCCTATGTTTTCGCACAGTTCCTTGAACAGCTCGCGGTCTTCTGCAGCCTCAATGCTGTCGGCATTGGTGCCCAGAAGCTCTACCTGGCACTCGTCCAGAATTCCCTTGCGGCGCAGCTGCATGGCAAGGTTCAGACCGGTCTGGCCGCCGATGCCGGGGACGATGGCGTCGGGGCGTTCATGGCGCAGTATCTTTGCAACGTATTCAAGGGTAAGGGGCTCCATATATACTTTATCAGCCATGGAAGTGTCGGTCATTATGGTGGCGGGGTTGGAGTTTACCAAAACCACCTCATAGCCTTCTTCCTTGAGGGCTATACATGCCTGAGTGCCGGCATAGTCGAACTCGGCAGCCTGTCCAATAACTATCGGTCCGGAACCGATAACGAGTATTTTCTTAATATCTGTTCTCTTCGGCATTTCTATCTTATCCTTTCAGGTTTTTTACTTCTTTATATCTTCGCTCATCCACACCACACGTCCGTCGCAAACGGTCATCAGGCACTTGCCCTTTACCTTCATGCCGTCGAACGGGGTGCTTTTTCCTTTTGACAGGAACGTTTCGCTATTTACATAATATTCATTGCTCAAATCAAATACCGTGAAATCAGCAGGTTTGCCAACTGCAAAATCACCTGATATTCCGAATCGTTTTCTGGGATTTATGCTCATAACTTCAACAAGTTTGGTTAACGTAATGTGTCCGGTTTCCACCAGTCCGGTGTACAGTACAGCAAATGCGGTTTCAAGTCCTGTTATACCATTAAGGCTGCCTGCAAATCCCCGGGATTTTTCTTCCTTGCTGTGGGGCGCGTGGTCGGTGGCTATCATATCGATAACACCGTCTTTCAGTCCCTGCAAAAGTGCCAGACGATCTTCCTCGGTGCCGATAGGCGGGTTCATTTTGAATCTGCCGTGATCCTGTATCATGCTGCTGTTCAGCAGCAGGTAGTGGGGAGCGGTCTCGCAGGTCACGTTAAGACCTTCTTTTTTGGCTTTTGCCATCAGCTCCAAAGACTGGCGGGTAGACATATGGCACATATGGTATCCGCAGCCGGTCTCTCTGACCAGTTCAAGGTCACGCTCCAGCTGACGCCATTCGCTTTCGGGCGAAGGCAGATAGCTTTCGTCTTCACAATGAGCAACTATGAGCTTATTCAGGCTTTTTGCCCTGAGCATGGCGGCTCGCATCATTTCTGTATTCTGAACGCCCTTGCCATCATCGGAAAACGCTACGACATCGGCTGCCATGGCATCCATATCAGCAAGCTTTTCGCCCTTTTCGCCAACGGTTATGGCACCATAGGGAAGAACCTTTACCTTTGCTCCCTTTCGGATGATGACCAGCTGCTTTTCGAGGTTCTCCATACAGTCGGGCACAGGGTCGAGATTCGGCATTGAGCACACAGCCGTATAGCCGCCGGCGGCAGCAGCAGCTGTGCCGTCTTCAATGGTCTCTTTATACGAAAAACCCGGCTCACGAAGATGTACATGAACATCAGCGAAACCGGGAAAAACAAAAGCATTATCGAATTTGAAAACATTTCCACTATCAGAAGAAACACTGGTACCAAAAGCGGAAATACAGCCTTCTTCAACGGCAACATTGCCCTTGATGAAGGCTTCAGACTGGAATATGTTGATGTCTTGCAAAACGAAACTTTTCACGTGCATACTCCTTTTTTGAACTTCACGCTATTTTACCATTTCATGCTGTTTATGTCAATAGCCGAAAACCTGTTTTAAGCAAAAGATTTAGCGAAACCTTTATTGTTTTGTCGCATCAACTATGATATACTATTTTACAATATAGAATTAGGATATTAGTAAAATTTGGAGGTCCTGTTATGGATAATAATGTGATCCACCACAAATTTCGAACCTCAGCTTTCGGCGGCTTTAAGCGTAAGGACGTTGCCGCTTACATAGAGTCCTCTTCCGCCGAATATAATCAGCAGATAAAGCTTTTGCAGGAGGATAACGACGGTCTCCGATCCAAAAACGATGAGCTGAGCGGAATGCTTCTGGAAATGGAGCAGCGGCTGAAAACCGCAAGAGCTTCTCTGGAAGCTGTTACCAAAGAAAAAGACGAGCTCGCCGTCATGCTTGAAGAGCTGACACTTCAGTCTCAGGAGCCTGAGGTCGAGCCGGAACCGGAAGAGATCCCCGAAGCTCCGGAAGCTGAACCGGTATCTGCCGCTGTCAGCGTTCCCGTTATCAAGGCTCCCAAAGCCTCTGTTAAGAATCTGCTTGAATCCATTCGCAAGCCCGAACCGGAACAGGAGACCGGTGATGGTTCCCCTGCCGAGGACGCTCCCGAGATCATCGTTGAATCTCCCGAAGGCAAAGAACTGCTGGCTTCCATCAAGATATATTATCCCAGATAAGCGAGGTACCCATGTCCGAAATAAGGCTCAATACCTGCGACCTGCCTTCTGCCGACCTCAAAGCCGGCGACCGCATACTTCTCAGCGGTACGGTTTACACCGCCCGTGACGCCGCTCACAAGCGTTTTATGGCGCTGTTGGATAACGGCGAACCGCTGCCCTTCCCCATCGAAGGTTCTGTTATTTTTTATGCCGGTCCCACTCCCGCCAGAAACGGTCATCCTGTGGGTTCCTGCGGACCTACCACTTCTTCCCGCATGGACCCCTACACTCCGCGGCTTCTGGATCTGGGTCTTGCCGCCATCATCGGCAAGGGAGACAGAGATGATACCGTCCATGAAGCCATAAAGCGAAACAGAGCCCTGTACCTTTGTGCCGTAGGCGGTGCAGGCGCGCTGCTGGCTCAGTGCATCACCGATGCTCAGGAGATCGCTTTCGCGGATCTCGGCTGCGAATCAGTTAAACGCTTCACCATAAAAGATATGCCCCTTTTTGTTGGGATTGACCGCAACGGCGGAAGCGTTTTTGAAAACGTGTTAATATAATTCGTGTCAATATAATTTATGTGAGGAACATCATTAAATGCGAAAATTTACCAGCTTGATAATTTCCCACCGGAAGGCCGTCATTGCTGTTTTTACAGTGCTGACGGTCATTTGCGGCTTACTTTCGCTTACAGTGGAGGTAAACTATAAACTGGCAGACTACCTGCCGGACAGCGCCGAATCCACCGTGGCGCTGAACACCATGTACGACCAGTTCGACGCCGCCACCCCCAACCTGAGAGTCTACATACCAAATGTCACCATACCGGAGGCTCTGGAATACAAACAGGCTCTGCTGGACACCCCCGGAGTCATCGGCGTAATGTGGCTGGACGATTCCATTGATATCCGTCAGCCCCTTGAAATAGCGGATACCGCAACTGTTGAAGGCTTCTACAAAGATGGCGGCGCGCTGTATCAGGTCACGATCAGCAACAATGTCAAGCAGGTGGATGCTGTAAACGCTGTTCGTGCTGTTGTTGGCGACGGAGCTGCCATCAGCGGCGATATTGCAGACAGCGCTGCCGCTCAAACGACAGTTGTTACCGAGGTCGGCAAGGCTATACTCCTGCTGGCTCCCATCATTCTGATAATCCTGCTTATAACCACCAATTCGTGGCTGGAACCGCTGCTGTTCATTATCGTCATAATAGTATCCATCGTTTTGAACTACGGTACCAACAAGCTCCTTGGCGAGATCAGCTTTTTGACCCAGAGTATAGGTCCTGTTTTGCAGCTGGCAGTTTCAATGGACTATGTTATCTTCCTGTTGAGCACCTTCAACCGCAACCGTCAGGACGGTCAGGACGCGGAAACAGCCATGATAAACGCTGTGCAGAAAATGGCATCCACAGTTATCGCCAGCGCTGCCACCACCTTTGCCGGCTTTATCGTGCTGGTGTTCATGGATTTCAAGATAGGTCCCGACCTTGGCATCGTTCTGGCAAAGGGCATCTTTATCAGCGTTGTTACCGCCATGGTGCTGCTTCCCGCTATCACCATGTCCCTGCTGAAAGTGCTGGACAAAACCGCTCACCGCTCTTTGCTGCCTTCCTTTAAAAAGTTTGGAAGCTTTACATCAAAGCTGAAAATACCCGCTCTGATACTTGTTATCGTTCTTCTTATCCCCGCTTATCTTGCCCAGAGCAATCTGGACTTCACTTACGGCACCGAAGGAATGAACGAAGGTTCTCAGCTAGGCGAAGACACCGAACTGATAAACTCCGTTTTCGGGCGCAACGCCTTTATGGTACTGATGGTCCCCAGAGGAGACTTCAGCAGCGAGTCTGCTCTTTGCTCAGACATCCAGAAGCTGGACAAGATCACCTCTGTCAGTTCCTATTCTCAGACCGTGGGCAACGCGATCCCGGCGGATTTCCTTGACGAATCCGAATCCTCCCAACTGCTCAGCGACATGTACAGCCGCATCATAATCACCGCCGCTGTCAGCGACGAAGGTGATGAAGCCTTTGCCCTTGTGGAAAAGGTGCGTGAACTGTCCGCCGAATACTATGGCGCTGATTATCATCTCTGCGGCACCAACGTAAACAACTACGATATGCGAACCACTGTCATTCGCGACAACGCTCTTGTAAGCGCACTGGCTCTCATATCCGTCGGACTTATTATCTTCTTCACTTTCAAATCCCTGTCTCTCCCCTTTATCCTGCTGCTGACCATCCAGTCAGCCATATGGATCAACCTTGGTCTTGTCTATTTCTCCGACACCAAGCTGCCATACCTCGCCTATCTTGTGGTAAATACCGTCCAGTTGGGCGCCACCATAGATTACGCGATCCTCTTTACCGAGTATTTTATGGACTTCCGTAAAACCATGCTGAAAGGTCCGGCGCTTATGAAGTCCTCGGAGCTGGCAGCGCCTTCCATCCTTGCTCCCGCCATCATCCTTGCCGCTGCAGGCTATGCCCTTGGCGCTTCTTCCACCAACGGAATCATCAAGAGCTTTGGCAGCGTCCTCTGCCGAGGCACCATTATGTCTGCCGCTCTTGCTCTTATCCTGCTGCCGGGACTCCTTTACATTTTCGACAAGGTTGTTGGCAAGACCTCTTTAAAATGCAGCTTCTTATATGAGAACAAAGAAAGCAAGGTTGAACAATAAATCTTTCTACCACCATTTTGTGGTTTTTGTCACAAAAAGCGCAACGATTTTGCCCGGCAAACCCAGCCGTTATCCCGTAAGAAAGGAGGCTTTCGCTTCGCGAAAGCAATAACCATCAATGAAACATAAAAGCAAAAAAGCAGCCGCAGCCGCTCTTATATTCGCTCTGCTGCTGTGTACCTTCTCCGCATCCGCCTCTGTGACCGAGCCTTTGGCAAAGGAAGAAGTGGTCTACGCGTCTCTTGGCGCCGATGGCAGCGTCAGCGGCGTTTATGTAGTCAACTCCTTTGAGCTTGATGACGACACCGTTATTACAGACCACGGTCAGTACTCCTCTGTGGTGAACCTGACCAACGGCAATGAGATAAACTATTCCAGCGGCACCATCAGCGTTGAAGCCGAAAAGGGTATGTTCTGGTATCAGGGCAACATGGACGATGCAGAGCTTCCATGGAACATCTCTATCGAATATTGGTTCGATGGAGAAAAGACCGAAGACCCGGCAGGCAAAACCGGCGCCATGGAGCTTAAAATACTTACCTCCAGGAACGAAAACGCTTCCGGTACCTTCTTTGAGGATTACACTCTCCAGATAACTGTCACTCTCGATACCGCCATCTGCTCCCATATCGAAGCCCCCTCCGGCACTGCGGCAGCTTCCGGTAACGACAAGCTCATAAACTTTGTAGGTATGGCTGGCTCCGAAGGCGAATTTATCGTCACCGCGGATGTTGTGGACTTTGAAATGGCTTCCATCACCATCGCAGGCGTTAAAATGGACATGGGTTCATATCTCGAGGGCTTTGACCTCTCTGCTGTGACCGAGGAATTCTCCTCCCAGTTCGCTCAGTTAAGCGACGGTATCGCTCAGCTGGACGACGGTGCAGGTCAGTTATCTCAGGGTCTTGCGGCTTACGCTCAGGGCGCTGCCGAGTATTCTGACGGCGCTGCCGAATTCTCCTCAGGTGTCGATCAGCTGGCAGGCGGTGCCGATGAATTGGCAGAAGGCATCAAGCAGGTCAACGGCGGCGCCAAGCAGTTGGCTGACAGCGCTGCAGATATATCCGACGGCATGAGCCAACTCAGTCAGGGGCTTGACCTCCTTGGTCAAAACGGATCTGCTCTGGCAGACGGCGCATGGACCATGGTGGAATCCACCTTTGCCGCCGTAAACGCAGAGCTTTCCGAATACGCTGCCGCATACAACGTGGAATTCTCCCTCACTCCCGATAACTATACCGGCATCCTCAGCACTTTCAAAACAGCAATGCCCACCATGAGTGAGCAGATAGATCAGGTGCAGGCTCAGCTGGACGGAGTTATCCAGTTCTACAACGGTATCAAAGCCTATACAGACGGTGTCAGCGAGGCTGCCGCCGGAGCAGCACAGCTGTCAGGCGGTATGAGCCAGTACAGCGCCGGTGTTTCGACCTTTGCAGATGGTACCGCTCAGCTTTCTGACGGCATTGATGAGCTTACCGGCGGCGCAGCCCAGTTGTCCGATGGTGCGGCACAGCTGGCTGACGGTGCAAAGCAGTTGTCCGACGGCGCCAGGCAGCTGTCCGGCGGCGCAGCTGAATACAAGGAAGGCATTGCCATGATGCGCGAATCCACCGACGGTCTGGATAAGACTATCGAAAACAGCATCAGCGATGTGACCTCTGATCTGCTCCCCCAGTCCGGCGAAGTCTGCTCCTTCACTTCTTCCGAGAACACCGATGTTGAGTCCGTCCAATTTGTTATGAGAACCGATGCTGTTGTTATGGAAGATGCTCCCGCGACCGCCGAGGATGCTCAGCCCATGACCTTCTGGCAGAAGCTTCTGGCTCTGTTTGGACTTTAATGATCAAATAAACTTTTTGGGGCGACCGATGTGTCGCCCCATTTTTCTGCAAAAGCACACAGTGACCGACTCGGAGGTCGGTCACTGTGCCAGCGTGTCAAAATAGTCCTTTGGACTATTTTGACACGGTTTTTCAGTTTGCTGC